>JAJAZH010000316.1 GCA_026785815.1 Ramlibacter sp.
GCCATCGGGAAGTTTCCCAGCGTGCAGGACACCCGATCGGTGGTCCATGGCGAGGTGCTGGCCCTGCACCTGGCGCGTGCCGCCGGCATCGACGCGGCGAAAGCCCGGGTCGAGCTCTCCGGAAAAATTCCGGTTGCGGTGATCTCGCGCTTCGACCGCGCGGACGGCAGGCGGCTCATGTACCTTTCCGCCCGTTCGCTGATGGCGGCCGCGCCGGCGCGGCAGTACAGCTACGTGGACATCGCCGATGCCATCCGGATGCACAGCAGCCAGGCCACGGCCGACCTGACCGAGCTGTGGCGACGGATGGTGTTGAACATCCTGATCAACAACATCGACGACCACCTGGTCAACCACGGCTTCCTGCACCAGGAGCACGGGCAATGGCGACTGGCGCCAGCGTTCGACATCAATCCCTTTCCCGACAAGGCGCGCTCGCTGAAGACCTGGATTTCACCGGAAGCCGGCGATGGCGCGTCGATCGCGCAGGCGCTTGCGGCGGCGCGCTACTTCGGCTTGTCTCCGGCAGGCGCTCAGTCGATGCTCGACGAAGTGCGGTTCGCCGTGGTCAATTGGAAGGGGATCGCGCGAGACGTCGGCATGGGCGCCGTCGACATCGAGCGCTTCGCCCCGGCTTTTGCGCATCCGGAGCTTTAGGATTCCGTTGGTGCCCGGGAACTTCGCCGAGCCGTCGTAGCTGACTCGCGGCACTTCAACTGCCGAAGCGGGCTCATCTCCAGCGTTCTTGTTTTACTTTCCAGTCTTAAACCAAAATAACCAACGTTCCTGTTTTCGCTTCACCACCTCCACCGCAGCAAATGCGCCCAGACCGGCGCAACGAAATCCAGGAGTCCCCCATGCTCACCATCGACGGCCGCAACATCGACTGCATCCAGTCCGGCGAAGGTCCGGCGGTGCTGTTCATTCCGGGTTCCTACAGCACGGCGTCGGCCTGGCGCCAGGTGCAGCGCGGCCTCGCGCCGGGCCGCCAGCTGGTCACCACCAGCCTGTGCGGCTATGGCAGCACCAGCGACAGCCGCACGGCGCAGGACTTCGGCATGCAGCATGAAGTGCGGGTGGTGGAGGCGCTGGCGCGCCACATCGATGCGCCGGTGCATCTGGTCGGCCACTCGTTCGGCGGCGCGGTGGCCCTGGCGGCGGCGCTGTCGGGCCGGATCGATGTCCTAAGCCTGGCGTTGTTCGAGGCCAACCCCATCGCCCTGATCCGATCGCACGGCGACGGCGTGCTGTACCAGGAAACGCTGCGCATGAGCCGCGGTTTCGAATCGGCCGTGGCGGCTGGCGAGCCGGATGCGCCCAGCCGCATCATCGATTTCTGGGGCGGCGCGGGCGTCTACGCCGCCATGCCCGAACCCGTGCGCGCCTATTGCAGGCAGACCAGCTCCGTGAACGTGCTGGACTGGCGCACCGCTTTCGGATTCGAGGTCGCCCCGGCCGACCTCGTCGCGCTGCAGATCCCGGTGCTGCTGGTTCGCGGCGCGCTCGCCAATCCCGCCATGGTGCAGATGACGGACGTGATGGCGGCGCGGTTGCCGGACGTGCGCCAGGTGGTCGTCGAGGACGCCGGCCATTTCCTGATCACCAGTCATGCGGCCCAATGCGCCGCGCTGCTGGATTCGTTCCTGCCGTGACGCCGACGGCCTCGCTGCCTGGAACAACCTCGCCGTCAGAAACGCGAGATGGCCGCCGTGTCAATGGCTCACAACCCCTGTCAGATCTGACAGGGTTGACCTTTGCGTGCGCACCTCAACAGAATGCCTTCGCATTCATCAACGACAAGGAAAGACCAATGGCGTTCCGTTCGAGCATTGAAAGACGAGTTCCCACGCGGCGATTTCACCTGGGCGCGCTGCGCGCATTGCAGGCAGTGCTGCTGGCCGCCGCGTGCACCAGTGCGTTCAGCCAGCCGGCGACCAAGGCGGCGCCCGCTGCAGGCAACAAGGCCACGCGTACTCCGGGCACGGCGCCAGCAGCGTGGCCAACCAAGCCGATCCGCCTGCTGATCGGCTTTCCGCCCGGTTCGGTGCAGGACCTGTCGGCGCGCGCCTTCGCCGATCCGCTCGCCAAGGCGCTCGGCCAGCCGGTGATCGTCGAGAACAAGGCGGGCGCGTCGGGGACGATCGCAGCCGACATGGTGGCCAAGTCGACCGACCTGCACACCTTCGGCGTGATGAACAACAGCCAGCTCACCATCGCCAAGATGCTCAATCCCGCGGTGGCCTATGACCCCGCCACCGACCTCGCGCCGATCGCGCTGATCGGCACCACGCCGCTGGTGATGGTGGTCAGCAACGCAGCCGAGGGGAAGAATCCCTCCGAGATGCTGACGTGGCTGCGCAACCAGGGCGACAAGGCCAACTACGGTTCGCCCGGCACCGGCACGCCGGCGCACCTGGGGATGGAACTGGTCAAGAGCCGCAGCGGCGGCCAGGCACTGCATGTGCCCTACCCCGGCAATCCGCAGCTCATCTCCGCCATGCTCGGCGGACAGCTGCAGACGGCGCTACTGCCTCCGGGCCTGGCCATGCAGCAGATCAAGGCCGGCAAGATCAAGGCGATCGGCGTCACCTCCGACCAGCGCAGCATGCTGGCGCTGGAAGTGCCGACGCTGCGCGAAGCCGGCGTCATGGGCGCGGACATGGAACTGTTCACCGCACTGGCGGGCCCGGCGTCGCTGCCGCAGGCCGTGCGAGACAAACTCGGCGCGGCACTGATCGATGTGCTGAAGATGGACGAAACACGCCAGCGACTGATCACGGTCGGCTGGCAGCCGTCGCCCTCGACGGCCGAGGGCCTTCGCACCCGCATGCGCAGCGACACCAAGAGCCTGGGCGGCATCATCATGATCCGCGGCATCCGCTCGGACAGCTGATGCGCCGCACCGCGCGCTGGGCCGGCAGCTGGTCACGGGCGGCGCGGGCGTCCATGCCGCCATGCCCGAACCGGTGCGGGCGTATTGCAGGCAGAGCTGCCTGGTGAACGTGCTGGACTGGCGCACCGCTTTCGGATTCGACGTCGCCCCGGCCGACCTCGCCGCGCTGCAGGACTCGTTCCTGCCGTGAGGGCGGCGCCGATCGTCTCGGTCTCGCTGGGCGTGGACACCGCCTTTTTGTTCGGCGGGCAGCCGC
>JAJAZH010000317.1 GCA_026785815.1 Ramlibacter sp.
CCGCTGGCGCCACCCCGGTTGTAGACCACCGCCGACTGGCCCAGCGCCGTGCTGAGCCGCTGCGCCATCACGCGGCCGATCACGTCGGTGGCGCCGCCGGGCGGGAAAGGCACGACCAGCTTGATCGGCTTGTCGGGGTACTGCTGCGCGGCCGCAGGACCGGCGGCGAGGGCCAGCGCGGACAGTGCGAGGACAGCGCCTGTGCGCAGCAAGCGGCGGCAGGACAGGCAGACGGATGTCGGATTCATGGGAAGGGTTCCTGCTGAAGGTCGGGCCGGCCGTCGGAACGACGGCGCGGAAGTCGTGCGGCCAGATTATCTGCCGGCGCCGGCCGCTGGAAGCTGGAAGCTGGCAAGCCCGTGTGTCAGCCAGCCCCAAATTGGGTGACCCGGCTGCTGGCCTCGCTGCCCAGCCTAAGGTCTGGGCGCCTATTTCCCCCCGTCAATGGAAATCGTCTGTCCACTGACCCAAGCGGCATGCTGCGAGGCAAAAAACAAGACACCGGAAGCGATGTCCTGCGCTGTGCCCAGCCGTTTGAGCGCGATGCCTTTCAGGAGCGCTTGCTGGCCGGCGCTTCCCATGGCTTCCCATTGGCGCTCGGTATTCGGATTGGACCGGACGAATCCCGGAGCAATGCAGTTGACCGTGATTCCCCACTCGCCGAGTTCGTGGCAGAGCTGGCGCGTCAAGCTGACCAAGGCGGCCTTCGCCGCTGCATAGGCCTGGATGCCGGTCAGGCTGATCGTGAGGCCGGCGCCGCTGGCGATATTGACGATGCGTCCCGAGCCGGCGGCCTTCATGCCAGGAGCGACCGCCTGGCACAGGTAGAACGCGCCGCTCACATTGACCGCGAAAATCGCGTTCCATTGCTCGGGGGTGACAGCCTCCAGCGGCTGGCCCACCTGTCCCAGCACACCCCCGGCGTTGTTCACCAGGATATCCACCCGCCCGCTGGCGCCGCAAATTTCACCGACCAGTGACGTCACCGCCGCCGGCTGCGTGATGTCGAGTGAGCGCGCCTGGCAACGCCCACCCGCGTCGCGGCACAGGCGCTGGGTTTCAGCCAGTTCGTCCGCCAGCACGTCGAGGGCCCAGACCTCGGCGCCGTTGCCGGCAAATGCCATGCAGATGGCGCGTCCGAACCCATGGGCTGCGCCCGTCACGATGACCGTCTGGCCGGAGAAGTCGAGTTCCATGGCGGTCAGTGCGCCGGGGATTGGGGCTGGGCAAGACAGGTGTCGAGCAGGACCTGGAAGGTCTCGAAAGCCAGGGGTCGGCGGCCCTCCTCGATGTCGTGAATCAGCCCCACCAGGCAGTCGATCGCAGGTGTCGGAATCCCCGCTTCGCGACCCAGCGCGCCGATGACGCCGATCTGCGGGTCGACCTCGGTCTTGCGTTTGCGAACGGCCAGGTCGCGGTGAATGCCGGAATGGGTCTTGGCGGTATGCCGGTTGAATTCGGCCAGCGCCGCGATGCTGGAGCGGGCGCCCGCGTCGGCAGCGCCCGGCGCGAAGCAGGCGGGATCGAAGCCATTGAAACCAACCGGCACCACACCGCGCGCCGCTGCGACAGCCATCACTTCACGGGCCAGCTGGTTGAACACGGCAAAGCGCCGCGGATCGGCAAAGTTCACCGTCATGGAGTCGTCGGTCAGCGCTGTGGCGAACAGCATGGCGCCGTAGGCCAGCTTGCCCCACAGGTAGCCCCAGATGTTTTCGGTGAGCACCGCTTGCGGCTCGAACAGCGACAACCATCGGTGCATCTGGCGCGTGCGTTCACGGACGCTGCCATCGATCTCGCCGACGACCACCGCGGCCCGGTTGCCGAACAGGATCTGGCCCGGACCCAGCCAGTCGGCGCCGTAATTGACGAAGCAGCCCATGGTGCGTTCCGGACCGACGGACCGTGCAATCGCCAGCTCGTTCAGGCCGTTCTGGGCCGACAGCACATAGCCGTCCGGTGCCAGGTGCGGCTTGAGCATCTCCAGCGCCGCTTCGGTGGCCTGGGCCTTGACGGCCAGCACGATGACCTGGTACTGGCCCTGCAGTTCGTCCGGCGTCACCGCCGGCACCACCTGGCGGAATTGCTCGACCGGGCCGGTGATGGACAGGCCGGAGGTCCGGCAGGCCTGGACATGGTCTGCAACGATATCGACCAGCAGCACCGGCACGCCCGCCCGCGCCCAGTAGGCAGCCAGCACACCGCCGATGGCACCCCCGCCCCAGATCAGGATCGGTCGGTCCCCCTGCATCACGCCGGCCCCATGGGATGCAACTCAAGGTGCGTGGCTACCGTCAGTTCGCCATCGGTCGTGATCCAGCCACGGGCCATTCCCAGGGTGTTGAACGGCGCGACCGGATTGCCGCTGGCACCCAGCGCCACCAGGCCGGCGCCGATGCCATGGCTGGCCAGGGTGTCGAACACCAGTGTCGTGGCAGCGGCGTCGAGCGCCTGGCCGCCATAGCTGATGCGGGCCGCGAGATCGTAGGCAGCGACGCGCCGGATGAAGATCTCGCCCTGCCCGGTGCACGACACGGCGCAGACACCGTCTTTCGCATAGGTTCCGGCACCGATGATCGGGCTGTCGCCGACCCGTCCGGACGGCTTGTTGTTGAAGCCACCGGTCGACGTCGCAGCCGCCAGGTGACCCTGCATGTCGCGTGCGACTGCGCCGACCGTGCCGTGTTTCTCGGCCTCCGACGCGGGCACGAAAGCGCCGGTCTCTGCGCGCTGCTGCAGCAGCCTGAGCGCATCCACGCGGCGCTGGGTTGTGAAGTAGTTCGGCGCCACCATGGCCAGCCCCTGGCTCTCGGCAAAGTCGTCTGCGGCCGCCCCCGACATCAACACCGCCTGGCCGCCGTCCAGCACCGCGCGCGCCGCCAGCACCGGATTGCGGATGCGGCGAACCGTGCACACCGCACCGGCGGCCAGCGCTGCGCCGTCCATGATGGACGCGTCCAGTTCATGCTCCGCCTTGTCGGTCAGGGCAGCTCCATGGCCCGCGTTGAAATGCGGGCTGTCTTCCATGACGACAACGGCGGCCTGCACCGCATCGAGGGCACGGCCGCCGGCCTTGAGAATGCGCCAGCCGGCGCGCAATGCCAGGGCCAGGTGCTCCCGGCTTTGCTGCCAGTCCGCTTCGCTTTGCAGGCTGCGCTCGAGCGTTCCACAGCCGCCATGCAGGCCAATCGCAATCCCGGGCAGGCTCACTTGACCGGCTTGATGTTCATGGCCAGCGTGTCCTCGTCCACCCGCGGCTTGATCGTGACCTTGCTCTTTTGCATCGCCCAGGCCGAGCCCACCGCCACGATCGGGAGCCGCTGGCGGTCTTTCTCAAGCAGTGCGTTGGCGTCTTCGAGGTACTTGCGGCGCTTGCCGAGATCCATCTCGATGGCGGCATCCTGCAGCAACTTGTCCATGACGGGGTTCTTGTAGTTCAGCACGTTGAAGGCCCCCATCTTCCTGTCCTTGTCGTTGGAGTGGGCCAGCGACGACAGGGTGTAGTGCGCCTCTCCGGTCAGGGTTCCCCAGCCGGACATGGACATCGAATAGTCGCCCCGGGTGCGCGCCGGAAAGAACACGGCCGCCGGCTGGGCGTTGGCCTGGGCGTCGATGCCGACCGCGGCCAGCATCTGGGCGATCGAGGTGCCGACCTGCCGGTCGCCCGGCAGGCGGTCCGCCGTGAACGAAAACTGCAGTTTGAAACCGTTGGGATAACCGGCATCGGCCAGCAGCTTGCGAGCAGCCGCCGGGTCGTACTTGCGCTCTCCAAGTGCCTTGTTGAAGCCGAAGATCGACGGCGTCACCATCTGGTTGGCCGGTTTTCCCAGCCCTTCCATCGCCACCTCGGCCAGCGCCTTGCGGTCGATGGCCAGGTCGATGGCTTCACGCACGCGCAGGTCCTGGAACGGGTTCTTGGGCAGTGCGGAACCGTCTTTCGCCGTCACCGTGGGCGGCTTGTCGCGCAGGTCCATCTCGAGGTTGAAGACATACACGGTGTCGATGGTTTGCACCGTGAGCTTGGGGTCGCGCTGGAGGGTCGCGACGTCGCTGGCCGGCACCCGCGTGATCAGATCCAGCTGCCCTGCCTTGAGCTGCGCCACCCGGGCCGCGTCGTTCGAAATTTCCTTGCGGACATGCCGGGCCCAGGGTTCCTTCGGACCCCAGTAACTGTCGTTGCGGGCCAGCACCAGGTCACCCTTCGGTTGCCATGACACGTACTTGTACGGGCCGGTGCCGACGGCGGCCTTGCCGGAATTGAACGCCTCGTTGGCCGTCTCCTTGGTCAGGCCGGCGGCTGCCTTGGACGACACGATGAACAAGCGGATGAAGTCGTTGGGCAGCGTCGGGGCGGCGCCATCGGTGATGACCAGCACCGTGTGGGGATCAATGATCTTCACATCCTTGACCCGGCGCACATAGATCGTGGTGGGGTTGGGACCCGACACCACCGGAACACGCTCGATCGAAAACTTCACGTCCTGCGCCGTGAAATCGGAGCCGTCGTGAAACTTCACTCCGCGGCGCAGCTTGAACTCCCAGGTGTTGTCGTTGATCACCTTCCAGCTCTCGGCCAGGCGCGGCATCAGTTCGAGCCCATCGCCCGACCAGACCAGGGTGTCGAACACATGCTTCAACGCTTCGGCATGGGTGCCGGTCGCAGTGAAATGGGGGTCGATGGAATCGGGCCCGCCACGCACACCGATGGTGAGGGTTTGGGCGAACACCGGAGTTGCCATTGCTGTGGCGCACAGCAGGCCCATGAAGAACGATCGCATGAATGAATCTCCTGAAGCCGGCACCGCGCCAACCGCTTGCCTTGCAGGTGCAATTTAATGCTGCGTCGATCACGCCGTCAATACCTGATGGAACTAATTTTTTCATTTTCCTGATTCGAGCGTCAGCTTAGTTTGGTAGCATGAACTCTCAACACGTCGAGACTGTTCGATTTGGTACCAACCAGACACTTCCGCAAGGCCTCGTCCAGGGAACCCGTCGCGGCCGCGATGAGCGTCGACACGCAGCTGCTCGGGAGCCGCGACCTCGATGCCTTCACGCATGCGCGCCTGTGGCGCAATCCCTGCGGCTTTGCGGCCCGGTTCAATTATCTGAGCCTGCGTTACAACACGCCTCTGTACGGTTGGGTCGAGGAACAATTCGGGCTGTCGCGCGCCGAGTTCGTGGTGATCTACAGCCTCGGCATCATGGACGGCTTGACGGCGAGCGAAATTGCAACGTCCACCGCATTTCCCAAGAACACCTTGAGCCGCGCCGTGAACCGGATCGCCAAGCTGGGTTTGATCCAGCGAATCGCGGGCGAGGCCGACCGCCGCCAGCAGCACCTGCGCCTGACGCCAAAGGGCCGTGCCCTGCTGCAGCAGGCCATGCCCCGATTCGTCGGGCTGGAAGCCGAGATGCTCGCCCCGCTGAGCCTGGTCGAACAGGAGACGCTGTCGGCCCTGATGGCGAAAGTGGTGTTGGCCATGTTCGACAGTTCAACCGGTGAAAAGCCTTCCCGAAGTGTCCCGCCCTCTTGATGGAGTCAAAACATGCGTATCGCTGAAATGAACTGGATGCAGGTCGAACAACACGTCAAACAGGACCGGCGTGCCGTGCTGCCGATCGGCTCCACCGAGCAACATGCGCAGCTGAGCCTGTGCGTCGACGTGATCCTGTCGGAGCGCGTTGCGGTGGAGGCCGCCGAACCGCTGGGCATCCCGGTCTTTCCGGTCATCGCCTACGGCTTCACGCCCAGCTTTGTCGACTATCCAGGAACCGTGACGCTGAAGTTGTCGACCCTGTGCGCGCTGATGTGCGACGTGCTCGACAGCATGGTGCGCAGCGGCTTCCGGCAGATCGTCATCGTCAACGGGCACGGCGGCAACGCACCGGCCCACCACGCGATTCTCGAATGGCTGGACCGCAATCGCGGCGTCCAGGTGAAGTGGCACAACTGGTACAACGCGCCCAAGACCCTGGCCAAGGTCAAGGAAATCGATCCTGTCGCCTCGCACGCGTCGTGGATGGAGAACTTCTCGTGGACCCGCGTCGCCGGAGCGCAGCAGCCTGCCGAACCGAAGGCGATGGTCGACCTCGACCGCTTCCAGCGCCTCGATCCGGGCGCCAAGAAGCTGCTGATCGGGGATGGTAATTTCGGCGGCCGTTACCAGCGCCCGGATGCCGACATGGCGGCGCTGTGGGAGGTGGCCGTGGCCGAAACGCGAACGATCCTGGCATCGGACTGGGATTAGCGTCGGTGCTCGCTTTCGTCATCCAGCGCTTGATCCAGGCCGCGGTGGTGATGCTCGCCATCTCGGCGATCGTGTTTGTCGGCGTGTACGCAGTCGGCAACCCGATCGACGTGATGATTTCTCCTGACGTGACGCAGCAGATCCGCGAACAGACGATCCGGGCCTACGGCTTCGACCAGCCGCTGTGGCGGCAGTACTTCTCGTTCCTGAGCAGGCTGGCGACCGGCGATTTCGGCCGGTCCCTGGTCTACAACATGCCGGTGCTGGACCTGATTCTGTCGCGGCTTCCCGCCACGCTGGAAATCACGCTGGCGGCGGTGCTGGGTGCCACGCTGATCGGCGTTCCGCTGGGGATGTACGCCGGCTATGCGCCCGACAGCCTCGCCTCCAAAACGATCATGGGCCTCTCGGTGCTCGGGTTTTCCGTGCCGACGTTCTGGATCGGCCTGATCCTGATCTTCACCTTTGCCGTCAACCTGAACCTGCTGCCGGCCGGAGGCCGCGGCGACACGGTTTCGGTGCTGGGCGTCGAATGGAGCTTTTTCACCCTCAACGGCTTGAAGCACATGTTGTTGCCGTCGATCAACCTGGCGCTGTTCAAGCTGGCGCTGATGATTCGCCTGGCGCGCGCCAGCACCCGCGAAGTGATGCTGACCGACACGGTTCGCTTTGCCCGGGCCGCCGGCGAGAGCGAATGGACGATCCTGAGCCGGCACGTGCTGCGGCTGATCGCCATCCCGCTGGTCACAGTGTTCGGCCTGGAGTTCGGCTCCACGCTGGCGTTCGCCGTGGTCACCGAAACCATCTTCTCGTGGCCCGGTGTCGGCAAGCTGATCATCGACTCGATCTCGACGCTCGATCGCCCGGTGATGGTGGCTTACCTGATGCTGGTGGCGCTGCTGTTCATCGCCATCAACCTGAGCGCCGACATCGCCTACGCCGCTCTCGATCCGCGCCTGCGCGCCCGCAGGACGAAATGACGGAAAGTCCGCAACTTCCCGCGGCCGTGGCCAGCCCGCTCAGGATGTTCCTCGGCGAGTTCGCTGAAAGCCGGGTCGCCATGGTCGCAGTCGTGGTGCTGGGCCTGATCATCCTGCTGGCGCTGGGGGCGCCGCTGATCACTCCGCAAGATCCGTACGACCTCGCAAAGCTGGTCCTCACGGATGCGCGGCGGCCCCCCGGCCATGTCGGCAGCAACGGCTTTACCTATTGGCTTGGCACCGACGCGCAGGGGCGTGACCTGTATTCGGCCATTCTCTACGGCTTGCGCATTTCGCTGCAGGTGGGCCTCATCGCCGGCGTGATCGCGTTTTCGCTGGGTGCTTCGCTGGGAACGCTGGCGGGCTTTGCCGGCGGACGGACCGAGACGCTGATCATGCGCATCATCGACCTGCAGCTGTCGTTTCCGGCGATCCTGCTGGCGCTGGTGCTGGCGGCGTTGCTGGGCCAGGGCAAGTGGCAGCTGATCGCCGCGCTGGTGACCGCGCAGTATGCGTACTTCGCGCGGACTGCCCATGGGGCCGCGACGGCGGAACGGTTCAAGGACTATGTCGAGGCGGCGCTCTCCATCCCCCTCGGTCCAGCCCGGGTCGCTTTCAGGCATGTGCTGCCGAATTGCCTGCCGCCGCTGATCGTGGTGGCCACGGTCCAGATCGCCAACTCGATTGCCCTGGAGGCGACGCTGTCCTTCCTCGGCCTGGGCATGCCAGTGTCCGAGCCCTCCCTGGGCATGCTGATCGCGAACGGGTTCCAGTACATGTTGTCGGGTCGTTACTGGATTTCGATTTATCCGGGCATCGCGCTGATCGTCCTGATCGTAGCCATCAACCTGGTCGGCGACCAGATCCGCGACCAGCTCAACCCGAGGCTGCGGCGATGAGCCGCCCGGCCGTTCCGAAGGCTCATGGCACCGCAGCCCCTTGGGCGAAGGTTTCAACAATGAGCCGCCCGGCCGCTCCGAAGGCTCATAGCACCGCAGCCCCTTGGGCGAAGGTTTCAACAATGAGCCGCCCGGCCGTTCCGAAGGCTCATGGCACCGCAGCTCGTCGAGCGGAGGTTACCCAGTGAGCGAGACGCTGCTGCAGGTGCGGGACCTGGCCACCCATTTTTCGACGCGGGCCGGCGCGGCCAAAGCCGTGGACGGCGTGTCTTTCGATGTCGCCGCGGGCGAGATCGTCGGCCTGGTCGGCGAATCGGGTTCCGGCAAAAGCGTGACCGGGTATTCGATCCTCGGGCTGGTCGATCCGCCGGGTCGAATCGTGGGGGGTTCGGTCAAGCTCGATGGGCAGGAGCTGATCGGCCTGCCGCACGCCCGCTTGCGCGCACTGCGTGGCCGCCGCATCGCCATGGTGTTCCAGGACCCGATGAGCACGCTGAACGCGGTGCTGAAGGTGTCGGTGCAGATGCGCCTCGCAATGCTGGCGCACGGCAAGCCCAGCCCGGCCGAGATGCGGCGGCGCTCGGTGGAGGCGCTGGCCAGGGTGGGCATTCCGGACCCGGAGCGCCGCCTCGATGCCTATCCACACGAATTGTCGGGCGGAATGCGCCAGCGGGTCGCGATCGCAATCGCCTTCCTGAACCATCCCGGCCTGGTGATCTGCGACGAACCCACCACCGCGCTCGACGTGTCGATCCAGGCCCAGATCCTGGTGGAGATGAGGACCCTGGTGCGCGAGGCCGGCGTCGGCCTGGTCTGGATCAGCCACGACCTGGCCACGGTGTCGGTGCTGGCATCGCGGTTGCTGGTGATGTACGCCGGCCGCCTGATCGAGGAAGGGCCGACGGCGCAGGTCCTGCGGCGGCCGCGCCACCCCTACACGCAAGGCCTGATCGACAGCCTGCCATCGCGCGCGGCGCCGGGGCGAGACCTGGTGCAGATTCCCGGTTCGACGCCATCGCTCACCAACCTGCCCTCGGGTTGCGCCTTCAGGGCCCGCTGCGCGTATGCGACCAGCGTCTGTGCCATAGCGCCCGAGCAGACCTTTGCAGGCGCACGCACCTGGCGCTGCCACCATCCGCTGCATCTGGGCGCCGTAGCGCCGGAGCGCGCATGACCGACTTCATCAAGCTGACCGGGATGACACGGCGGTTCACGTCGCAACCCTCGCTGACGGAACGGATTGCCAAACGCCTGACGGGATCGAAGAGCTCCGCAACGGTGGTGCATGCGGTGGAAGACGTCTCGCTGCAGATCGCCAAGGGGGAGACGCTGGGACTGGTCGGCGAATCCGGCTGCGGCAAATCGACCCTGGGGCGGGTGGCGGCCGGCATTCTCAAGCCCACCAGCGGCCAGGCGGAGATCGCCGGCGCCC
>JAJAZH010000318.1 GCA_026785815.1 Ramlibacter sp.
CGGTCACGGCGCCGATGCCCTGGCCGCAACCCCAGATGTCCTTCCAGGCTTTCTTGGCATCGCCGCCGAAACTCATCTTGGTTGCATCGCTCTCGGGCAGATGGTCGGGATCGAGGCCGGCGGCGATGACAGAGGCCCGCAGGTAGTTGCCGTGGACCCCGGTGAACAGGCTGGAGTAGACGATGTCGTCGGAGCTGCCGTCGACGATGGCCTGCTTGTAGGCATCGCTGGCGCGCGCTTCGTGCGTCGCGATGAAAGCCGATCCGATGTAGGCGAAGTCGGCCCCCATCGCCTGCGCGGCCAGCACAGCGCCGCCGGTTGCGATCGCGCCCGACAGTGCCACCGGGCCGTCGAACCACTGGCGGATTTCCTGGATCAACGCGAACGGACTCTTCACCCCGGCGTGGCCGCCAGCGCCCGCAGCGACCGCGATCAGGCCGTCGGCGCCCTTTTCGATCGCCTTGTGCGCGAACATGTTGTTGATGATGTCGTGCATCACCACGCCGCCATAACTGTGGATGGCATCGTTGACGTCGGTGCGCGCGCCCAGCGAGGTGATCACCACCGGCACCTTGTACTTGACGACCACTTCCATGTCGCGCTCCAGCCGGTCGTTGCTCTTGTGCACGATCTGGTTGATGGCGAAGGGCGCCGCCGGCTGCTCGGGATGGTCGCGGTTCCAGGCGCCAAGCGTCTCGGTGATCTCGTGCAGCCACTCGTCAAGCTGCGACGCCGGCCGGGCGTTGAGCGCCGGCATGGCGCCGATGATGCCGGCCTTGCATTGCGCGATCAGCAACGCCGGATTGCTGACGATGAACAGCGGCGAACCGATCGCCGGGAACGACAGGTTCTGCAGGGCCGGGGGCAGTGTGGACATGGTTTCTTGCGGTTGATGGATCTAGATGCTGTCAAAAGCGGACCTGATCCGCAATCCAGGGGTTCATGGATCCCGGCTCAAGGCCGGGATGACAGCTGGGGGTGTCGCCGGGAGGCTGCCGGTGGCATGGCCGGGATGACAGCCGGAGGGCTAGGCCAGATGACAGCCGGCGGTGTCCCCGGGATGACAGCCGGCGGTGTCCCCGGGATGGCAGCCGGTGGCATGGCCGGGATAGCCGGTGGCATGGCCACGATGACAGCCACTAGAAGGCGTCGATCGGCAACGCCATGACGCTGTCTGCGCCTTCGACGACGCTGTCGCGCAGGCCGGGCACTTTCGACAGGATGTGCTCGGCATAGAACTGGGCGGTGGCGATCTTGGCCTGCATGAAGGGGACGTCCACACCCTTGGCGATGAAGTCCTGCGCCACCAGCAGCGAGCGCGCCAGTTGCCAGCCCGCCATCAGGTTGCCGGCCAGCATCAGGTACGGCACCGATCCGGCGAAGATCGCGTTGGGCGATGTCTTGCTGCTGGTTGCGATGAAACCCACCACGTCAAGATAGGCCTTGCGCGCCGCCGCCAGCCGCTTGAGAACCGCGCCGGCCGCGACACTCGTGCTTTTCGCCAGCGCGGTTTCCGTCTGCTCGATCTGACCCGCGATGGCCATGGCCGTGCGACCGCCGTCGCGCGCGGTCTTGCGGCCCACCAGGTCGTTGGCCTGGATCGCGGTGGTGCCCTCGTAGATCGTCAGGATGCGCGCGTCGCGGTAGTACTGCGCGGCTCCGGTTTCCTCGATGAAGCCCATGCCACCGTGCACCTGCACGCCGAGCGACGTCACCTCCAGGCTCATCTCGGTGCTGAATCCCTTGATCAGCGGCACCATGAATTCATAGAAGGCCTGGTTCTGCTTGCGAACCTCGGCATCGGGGTGGTGATGGGATGCGTCGTAGGCGGCCGCGGCCACCGTCGCCATCGCCCGGCAGCCTTCGGTGTAGGCGCGCATCGTCATCAGCATGCGCCGCACGTCGGGGTGGTGAATGATGGGCGCGCTGCCCTGCACCGAGCCGTCGACCGGCCGCGACTGTACCCGGTCCTTGGCGTAGCCAACCGCCTTCTGGTAAGCGCGTTCGGCGATCGCGATGCCTTGCACGCCGACGGCGTAGCGGGCCGCGTTCATCATGATGAACATGTATTCGAGGCCGCGGTTCTCCTGCCCGACCAGGTAGCCGACCGCGCCCGGCCCGGTGCCGCCGACATTGGACGCCGCCGTGCCGTCGCCGAACTGCAGCACCGCGGTCGGCGAGGCCTTGATGCCCAGCTTGTGCTCGATGCTGACGCACTCGACGTCGTTGCGCTCGCCGACCGCGCCGTCCCGGCCGACCATGAACTTTGGCACCACGAACAGGCTGATGCCCTTGACGCCCTCGGGCGCGCCGCTCACCCGCGCCAGCGTCAGGTGCACGATGTTGGCCGCCATGTCGTGGTCGCCGTAGGTGATGTAGATCTTGGTGCCGAAGATCCGGTAGCTGCCGTCGGGCTTCGGCTCGGCCCGGGTTCGCACCAGCGACAGGTCGGAGCCGGCCTGCGGTTCGGTCAGGTTCATGGTGCCGGTCCACTCGCCGCTCACCAGCTTTTCGAGGTAGGTGGCCTTGAGCTCGTCTGATCCCGCGGTCAGCAGCGCCTCGATCGCGCCGTCGGTCAGCAGCGGGCAGAGCGCGAAACTGAGGTTGGCCGAGTTGATCATTTCGCCGCAGGCGGCGCCGATAATTTTCGGCAGTCCCTGGCCGCCGACCTCGACCGGATGCTGCAGCCCCTGCCAGCCGCCCTGCGCGTACTGGGCAAAGGCCTCCTTGAATCCGGGCGTGGTCGTGACCTTGCCGGCCTTCCAGGCCGAAGGATTGCGGTCGCCGGCGACGTTGAGCGGCGCGATCACGCCTTCATTGAACTTCGCGCATTCTTCGAGCACGGCCTGCGCCGTCTCGAAGCCCGCCTCCTCGAAGCCCGGCAGCTTCGCGATTTCGTCGATGCCGGCCAGATGCCGGATGTCGAACAGCATGTCGTCGAGGGGGGCTTTGTAGCTCATGTCGTGTCTCCACAGGTTCCGTCACGCCGTCCGGCGCAAATGACTGTCATCCCGGGCGATTCCGGGCTCTCGTGTTCCCCGTCATCCCGGGCTCGACCCGGGATCCATCCGTTGGTGCGCAAGGGACCGGATCCCGGATCCAGTCCAGGATCACAGCCGTCGCACTCACAACGCCTTGATCAACTCCGGAATCGCCGTGAACAGGTCGGCCTCCAGCCCGTAATCCGCGACCGAGAAAATCGGCGCTTCGGGATCCTTGTTGATCGCGACGATCACCTTCGAATCCTTCATGCCGGCCAGGTGCTGGATCGCGCCGGAGATGCCGCACGCGACGTACAGCTGCGGCGCCACGATCTTGCCGGTCTGGCCCACCTGCCAGTCGTTGGGCGCATAGCCGGCATCGACCGCAGCCCGGGAAGCGCCCAGCGCGGCGCCGAGCTTGTCCGCCAGCGGCGTCATCACCTCGTTGAACTTCTCCGACGAGCCCAGCGCCCGGCCGCCGGAGACGATGATCTTGGCCGCCGTCAGTTCGGGCCGGTCGTTGCGGGCAATCTCGCTGCCCTCGAACCGGCTCTTGCCGCTGTCGGCGACGCCACTCAGCGTCTCGACCGCAGCGGAGCCGCCGCTCGCAGCCGCCGGGTCGAAGCCGGTGGTGCGAACCGTGATCACCTTTTTTTCGTCCAGGCTCTGCACGGTGGCGATGGCGTTGCCGGCATAGATCGGGCGCTCGAAAGTGTCGGGGCTGTCGACCTTGATGATGTCGCTGATCTGGCCGACATCGAGCCTGGCGGCGACGCGCGGTGCGATGTTCTTGCCCGATGCGGTCGCGGGGAACAGGATGTGGCTGTAGCTGCCTGCAATCGCCAGCACCTGCGCCGCCATGTTCTCCGCCAGTCCGTGCTCGAAGTGCTGGCCCTCGGCGTGGATCACCTTGGCGACTCCGGCGATCTGCGACGCGGCCTGCGCGGCGGCGCCGGCGTTGTGCCCGGCGATCAGCACGTGGACGTCACCACCGCATTGCAGCGCCGCGGTGACCGTATTGAAAGTCGCGCCGCGCACGGTTGCGTTGTCGTGTTCTGCTACTACCAGGGATGTCATGAATCACTCCTTCGGTTGTCTCGGCGGGCTCGCCCGGTCTCGTCTGTCATTGCGGGCTCGACCCGCTTGCCTTTGCCATTGCGGGCTCGACCCGCCTGCCCTTGTCATTGCGGGCTCGACCCGCCTGCCTTTGTCATTGCGGGCTCGACCCGCAATCCACGGACATGGATCCCGGCCTGCGCCGGGATGACACGTTTAACTGGATCCCGGCCTGCGCCGGGATGACACGTTTAACTGGATCCCGGCCTGCGCCGGGATGATTTGAGCGC
>JAJAZH010000319.1 GCA_026785815.1 Ramlibacter sp.
CCGCCGGGTTCCGGCTGGCAGCGACCGGCAACTTCATGCGCAATCCGGCCGATCCGCGCGACCGCAACACGCCGGAGCCGCCGATGCCCAAGGACGAATTCGTCCTGAAATTCGTCAAGCCTTAAGCCGGATCCGGCGCCGTTCGCCCCATTGCCGTGCGCGGATGCTCCAGAAAGAAGCGCAGCATCTCCGCGCTGGCATCCGGGCCGCGGCTGTCGGTATAGGAGCCGCGGACACTGCCGCCGGCCCAGGCGTGGGCCGCCCCATGAACCAGCCAGTGCTCGGCCAGCACCCGGCCGTGCGCGTCCCGGTGCACGCTGCGCGTGCTGCGCCGCTTGCCGGGCGCCTGGTGTTGCTGCACGTCCGGCGCGCCCGCGCCCCTGGCGCTGGCGGCAGCGACATGATCGCCGTTGCTCGGATGCACGGTCGAATCCGCGTCGCCATGAAAGACGATCGTCGGCAACGCCCGGGTCTCTGCGGCGCTGCGTTTGCCCTGCCCGTTCATCGCCGCCAGGGCCGACGGCAGGTCCGATGCGGCGCCAGCGGCCAGGCCGGAATGAACTCCAACCGCGGCAAACAGGTCCGGATAAGCATCGCCCAGGATCGCCGCCATCGCGCCGCCGGCCGACAGGCCCGCGACATACACCCGGTCCGGATCGATCGCATGCTGCGCCATGATCTGGCGCGTCATGCCGGCCAGCAACGCCGGCTCGCCCCGGCCCCGTTTCTGGTGCGAGTGCTTGAACCAGTTCCAGCAGCGCTGCGGATTGGCTTGCTGAGACTGCGCTGGATACAGCACGACAAAGCCGTGTGTCTGCGCCGCGTCGTTCATCGCCGTGCCGGCGGCGAAATCGTCAGGGGTCTGGGTGCATCCATGCAGCATCACCAGCAGCGGCCGCGGGCCGTCAGCCGCACCGGCGGGGATGAACAGTTTGTAATCGCGGCTCACCGAGCCGAGGGCGAACTTTCCGGCGACGAATTGCGCCGCTGAAGCAGCCGCCGGTTCGGCAGCGCGCGCGTCGGGCTGGTCGGCATTGGCGGCGGCCGGCTCCCGGCGCGGAACTTCGCGGGCGACGACATCGATCGCGTCGCTGGCCGGCGCGGCGCGGCTGCCGCCGCGGTCGGTCTCGGCCGCGGCCTGGGTCAGGCCCAGCGCGGACTGGAGGGTGGCGGTGGCGGCATGCAGGTCGCCCGACTGGGTCTGGCGCGTGGCCTGCGCCATCAGGCGCGTGAATTCAGGGTTCATGGTGTCTTTTCTCAGGGATTCGGGAATCTCAGCCGATGCGATCGTGCAGCGCGGCCTTGACGGCCGGGCTCGCATGCAACGCGCCCAGCACGGTGAGGGATTCGATCGTCGCCAGCGCCAGCTTGGGCGTGACATCGTCGGCAATGGTCGCCAGCCCCAGCACCCGGATCCGCAGCTGGGTTCCGGCCGCTTTCACAGCCAGCAGGTCCGCAGCACAGTAGTGCTGGATGCCGAGCACCAGCGTCTTGCGGGTGACGACGTCACGCACAGCCTCGCCATGGGTGGTGAGCTGGTTGCGGATGGCGGTGCGGATCAGGTCGGTCCGGTTGGCGTAGAAGCCTTCCTGGACCAGCAGGTCGATCTGCCCCAGGTCGACGCAACCGATGTTGATGGTGATTTTCTCGTCCGCCGGTCGAGTGGCCGGGGCGAGGGCGTTTCTGGCAGGCATGCGCCATCTTAGCGCCATCCAAGTGGATGGTCCGTGGCGTCCCTGAAAAAAGTCTCAGTCGACCTTCATCCCGGATTCGCGGACGATCGGTCCCCACTTTTCCGATTCGGCCCGGGTCAATGCCAGCAGTTCCACCGGCCCGATCCGCAACGGCGCCGCGCCTTGCGCAGCGATGAACGTCTCCATGTCGGGCATCGCCTGGACCTTGGCGATCGCATCGCGCATCTGGTTGATCGCCTCGCGCGGCGTGCCCTTTGGCGCGTAGACCGCCACCCACAATTCGACCACCATGCCCGGCACCGTGTCGTTGGCCAGCGCCACGTTCGGCAGGACCGTCGAGCGGGTCAGCGACAGCACCGAGATCGGCTTCAACTGGCCGCTCTTGACGAACGGCAGAGCCGCCGGGAGCGTGCTGATCACATAACTGATCTGGCCGCCGATCAGGTCGGTCAGGGCTGGCGCCACGCCCTTGTAGGGCACGTGCGTCAGCTGCACCTTCTGCGAGTGCTTCATGTATTCCATCAGCAGGTGCGAGAACGTGCCGTTGCCGGCGGTGCCGAAGCTGTACTTCCCCGGCTCCTTGCGCGCCAGCGCCAGCAGGTCGGCCATGTTGTTGGCCGGCACATTGTTGTTGGCGAGCAGCACATGCGGAACGATCGCGATGCCCGAGACCGGTTCGAAGTCGGCGATCGGATCGAAACCGGGCTTGCTGTAGAGAACCGGGTTGACGGTCTGCGTGCTGTTCACCGTCACCAGCCAGACGCTGCCGTCGCGCGGCGCCGACTTGGCGACCCAGGCCGAGCCGATGTTGCCGCCGGCGCCCTGCCGGTTCTCGACCACCACCGACGAGTCGAGCACTTTCGGCAGCCGCGCGGCGAGCGCGCGCGCGAACACATCGTTGGAGCCGCCCGGCGCCTGCGGCACCACCAGCGTGATGGCCTTGGGCAGGGCCGTCTGCGCGAAGGCGCCGAACGAAGCGGTCAAGGCAGTCAGCGCCAGGGCCAATGCCAGCTGGCGACGGCGGGGGGAAAGCGATTTCATGGAGATCTCCGGTGCGATGGTTGTTCGGCTTGCGCAATGTCCTGGTGTTCGCCCAGCCTGGGAGCGGGCGAACGGATCCGTCCCGGCGTGCGCGAGAGCCGCGGGAACACGTTGTGCATGGTGACGCTGCCGAGCTCGGTATCGGCCACATCCACCAGCACCTGGCGTTGCACCACATGCGGGTCGGTCATCAACTGGTCGACACTCAGCACCGGGCCCACGGTGACATCCAGCGCCCCGAAGTGCGCCAGATTTTCTGCGAGCGTGTGCTGGCCGATGAATCCGCCGATCACCCGATCGAGCTCCTCGACGTTCGCCAGCCGCGCCGCGTTGTCGGCGAAGCGCGGGTCGGTCACCAGTTCGGGCGCGCCGACGGCTTTGAGAATCTTTTCGGCCATGCGCTGGGTCGAGCCCGACATCACCAGCCAGCGGTCGTCGCTGCAGCGGTAGGCATTGCGCGGCGCCGCCACCTCGGCGCGGTTGCCGAGGCGCCGCGGCAACTCGCCGGTGTGCTGGTAGATGCCGGCGTCCGGCCCCAGGATGCCGAGCATCGGTTCGAGCAGCGACAGGTCCACCACCTGGCCCAGCCCGCCGTTGACCTCGACCTCGCGCACCGCCGCCAGCGTGGCGAAAGCCCCCGACAGGCCGGCCACCATGTCGGCCAGCCCGAGGTTGGGCAGCGCCGGCGGCTTGTCGGGAAAGCCGTTCTTCTCGGCGAATCCGGAGAAGGCCTCCACCAGCGTGCCGAAGCCGGGCCTCGCTGCATAAGGTCCGGTCTGGCCCCAGCCGGAGATGCGCACGATCACCAGCTTGGGATTGACCGCGTGCAGCGCAGCGGGCGACAGGCCGTAGCCCTCCATCCCGCCGGTCTTGAAACTCTCCACCAGCACCTGGGCGTCGGGCAGCAGCGCCAGCAATGCCCCGATGTCGGCCGGCCGCTTCAGGTCCAGGCACAGGCTGCGCTTGTTGCGGCCGTACACCTTCCACCAGATCGACTTGCCGTCGTTCTTCCAGTCGCGCAAGGTGTCGCCGTGCTCGCTCTCCACCTTGATCACGTCGGCGCCGAAATCCGCCAGCTGCAGGGTCAGCATGTTGCCCGCCATCAGGCGCGACAGATCGAGCACGCGGATGCCTGCCAGCGGCAACGGTGAACTGCCGCTCATGGGCCGCGCCCGCCAGCGCCGGTGTTCGAATGTCGTGCCACTCGCGCAGCGCGGCGCTGCAGGAACTGCCGGGCCCGGGTGGCGATCGGCACGTCGATCATCTTGCCGTCGAGCGCGATCGCGCCCTTGCCCTGCGCGATGCCGGCGTCGAAGGCAGCCACCAGCCGCTCGGCGGCAGCGGCTTCGGCATCGGTGCCGCCGAACACGTCGTTGAGCACCTGCACCTGGGCCGGGTGAATGCAGACCGCGCCGCGGATCCCGATCCGTCTGGCCGTGACCGCAAGCGCCCGATAGGCCTGCGGATCACTGAAGTCGCCAACCGTTCCCGGCAGACCCAGCGGCTGGACGCCAGCGGCAGCGGCCGCGATGGCGACAGCCTGCGCCGGTCCGGTCATCCCCTCCACCAGTGGATCGATGCCCATCGCGGTCGAGAAATCCTCGGAGCCGAAGCAAAGGCCCACCAGCCGCGGCGAGGCGCGCGCGATCTCCAGCGCCCGGCAGACACCCAGCGGAGTCTCGATCAGCACGATGAAGCGCAAAGCATTGGCGGCCCGGCCGCTCTGCTGCTCTTGCCGCAGCACCTGCGCGTCGAGTTGCGTCAGCTGCTCCGGCGCCTCGACCTTTGGCATCACGATGCCGTCGGCGCCACTGGCCACCACCGCGGCGACATCCCCCGCCAACAACGGCGGCTCGTTGTTGACGCGCACATAGACGGTGGCGCCGCCGTGGTGCAAGGTCTTCACTGCCGCCGGCAGCGCGGCCCGTGCTGCCGCCTTGGAAGCGGGCGCCACGCCGTCTTCCAGGTCCAGGATCACGACATCGGCGCCGCGCTCGGCGCCCTTGGCGATGAAGCGCTCGGCGTCCGCGGGAATGAACAGCAGCGAGCGGGCGTCGAAATCGACGGGGTGGGTCATGCGAAGTTTCCGGGTGAGCGCGGCATGAGGGGCCGCGGGTGGATTTTATGGCCGTACCATCGCAGGACACCGAGCAGGAACCCCAATGCAACGACTCTCCGACGAGCAACAGCTGATCAAGGAAGCGGCGCGCGAATTCACGATGAAACGGGTGCTGCCGCTGGCCAACCGGCTGGACCCGGAGAAGGGGCTGATCCCGCGCGAGCTGATCGACGAAATGGCGCAGCTCGGCTACTTCGCGATCCTGATTCCGGAGGAATACGGCGGCCTCGGCCTGGGCGCTTTCGAATACTGCCTGGTGGCTGAAGAACTGGCGCGCGGCTGGATGAGCGTCGCCAGCCTGATTGCGCGCGGCAACGGCCTGATCGGCGCGCTCGACGGCCTGACGCCCGAGCAGAAAGCCGTCTACCTGCCCCGGATGGCGAAGGGCGAATTCCTGGGCGCGTACTCGCTGTCGGAGCCGAACGCCGGCTCCGACGTCGCCAACATCAGCTGCCGCGCCACCCGCGTCGGCGACGCCTGGGAGATCACCGGCAACAAGTACTGGTGCACCTTCGCCGACCAGGCCGACTTCATCCTGGTGTTCGCCCGGACCGAAGCAATGAAAGCCAAGGCGCGGCACCAGGGCCTCACCGCTTTCCTGGTCGAGAAGCCGCGCGGCGAATTGCCGCCCAACGTGAAGGGCAGCCCGATCCCGAAGATCGGCTACCACGGCTGGACCACCTGGGAGCTGGCGTTCGACGGCTGCCGGGTGCCGGTGTCGCAGGTGGTGGGGGAAGAAGGCCGCGGCTTCTACCTGGCCACGGCGGGCCTGGAAACCGCGCGCGCCCACACCGCCGCGCGCTCGGTCGGCCTGGCCCAGGGCGCGCTGGAAGATGCGATCCGCTATGCGAAGGAGCGCAACCAGTTCGGCGAACCGATCGGGAATTTCCAGGCGATCCGCTTCAAGCTGGCCGACATGGCGACCCAGGTCGAGGCCGCGCGCTCGCTGCTGTATTCGGTGTGCGAGAAGATCGACAGCAAGGTGCGCTGCGACACCGAAGCCGCGATGGCCAAGCTGTTCGCCAGCGAGATGTCGGAAGTCGTCACCAGCGAAGGCCTGCAGATCCACGGTGGCGCCGGCTACACCACGCACTTCGCGGCCGAACGCTACTGGCGCGATGCCCGGCTGACCAAGATTTTCGAAGGCACTTCCGAGATCCAGCGCCGCATCATTTCCGACGCGCTGCTCGGCAAAATCGCGAAAGCCTGAGCCGAGCGCGGCAGCTGTCATTGCGGGCTCGACCCGCAATCCAGCCTGTCACGCCGGGCTCGACCCGCAATCCAAGCCTGTCATTGCGGGCTCGACCCGCAATCCAGGTCGTGCACCAGGCAGCGCTGCTTCAACCGGAGTTTCGAATCACTCCGAGCTGATCTTCTGCGAGCGGATCACCCTGGCCCAGCGCGCCGACTCCTCGACCAGGCTGGCGCCCAGTGCCGCGCCTGGCAGATAGGCAGGCACCGCGCCCTGCGCGGCCGCGGCGGGCGCCAGGTCCGGGGCCGCCATCACGATCCGCGCTGCTTCGCCCAGGCGGTCGGCCACCGGTTGCGGCAGGCCGGCCGGCGCCAGCAGGAACAGGCGCGGTGCGACGTCGAATCCTGGCAACGCGGTGGCCAGCGACTGCAGTTCGTCGGCTCCCGACAACTTGACCGGGCTCATGATTGCCACCGCCTTGAGCTTGCCGGCCCGGGCCTGCGCCATCGCAGCGGTCGCACTCACCACGCCGATCGGAACCTGGCCGCTGATCACGTCGGGCAAGATCTGGGCCGCGCCGCGGTA
>JAJAZH010000320.1 GCA_026785815.1 Ramlibacter sp.
CCCGTACCCACCACCGTACCCACCACCGTACCCACCACCGTACCCACCACCCATGCCGCTCATGCTCTTCTCCTGTCGTTATTCCGCCAGACCCAGCGCCCGCATTGCCGTCGCGCACCGTTGGCGAGTGACGCTGGCCCCGCTTCCGATGGCAAGGTAAGACGAGACCGAAAGGCCCGGCTCTTCCTTAAGCAGGTCCTGGAGGGTCTCTCGCGCCGACGCCGTATCGCCCGACTCGACCTGTGCGGTCAGCAGCACCCGCAGCGTGGGCGAATGGTGGCGGTTGGCCTTCAGCGACAGCCGCGCATGCTGGATCGCCCGGGCATGCTGGTTGTTGGTCAGCAGAGCGGAACTGAGAAGCAGGTCGAAGTAGTAACGCAGCGGATCGATCGGCGACAACGCCGATGCGTATTCGACTTCAGAGATGGCGTCTTCGGGCGAACCCCACATCGTGGACAGCACACTCTTGAACAGCCAGGCCATCGGCTCATTCGGGTTGGCAGCGATCGCGCGCGCCAGGCGCTGGGCGGCCGTGGCCCCGTCCCCCAGCAACTGACAGTGAACGTAGCCCTCGACCGCCAGCGTCAGCGCGTTCTCCGGCTCGCTGTCGAGTGCTCGCCGGGTCTGCTCCAGCGCCAGCTGCGTGTCGCGCCGGGGCGAGTCGCTCAGGCCGCGAATGATTCGCATCACGTGCCACTTGGCGAGCCACGCACGGGGAGTGGCAATGCGCGCGTGACGGTCGATCAGCGCATCCAGGGCCTGCCGGCTGCGCTCGAAATCCCGCACCGACGATCTGTGCATCATCGCGATGCCGCCGAGCAGCAGCGAACTGCTGTCCAGCCGGGGCAGGGGCTGCACCAGCGACTGGCCGATCTCGGCGTCGAGCAACGCCCGGGAAGTAGCGGTCGCAACTGTATTGATCAACTCGCTTTGCGCCTGCAGCAAGTCGGCGGTGGCGCCTGACACGCGGTCGGCCCAGACAATTTCCTTGCGCCGCGCGTCGGCCAGTTCGGCCATGATGAGGATCTTGCCGCCGTCCACCACATAGCTGCCCGAGAGCACGAACGCGGCGTCGAGGCGGGACTCGACTTCTGGCATGCTGCCAGCCCGGCCCCGGAAGGCCGTGGTCGACAGTCGTGAGATCACGCGGATGTCAGGACTGCGAGATAGCTGGGCGATGACGCCGTCCGCGATCAGCTCGCCGATCACGAAGTGATCCGGCTCGCTGCTGCGGGCCTCGAACGGGATGACGGCGACGGCCGGACGGAAATCGGACACTGCGCCCTCCCGCGCCGGCAGCGACCGTATCCCACCGACCGGTGCCAGGCGGTAGGCTCGCACCGGTTCCCGCACGTGTTTCAGGTGGCACTCGCCCAGGTCTTCGACGTCGGCGTCCAGGCCCGCGGTGAGCTGGTCTCGAAGGTCGGCACTCACGACGATTTCGCCGGGGCCGGCAAGGGTCGCGATGCGCGCGGTGAGGTTCACGTCGGTGCCGTAGATGTCGTGCTGGTCGACCACAAACTCGGCCAGGTGGCCGCCCATGCGCAATTCGATCGGGGCGCTGGACTCCTGGCTCACTTCGCCGATCAGCTTGTGCATTTCCAGCGCCGCACCGATGCACTGCTGGCCGTTGGCGAATTCAAGCATCAGCCCATCGCCGAGGCTCTTGACCAGCCGGCCGCAATAGGTCGGCAGCAGCCGGTCGACGGTCTGTTGCACGAAGCGATGCCAACGATGAACAAATCCACTCTCGTCCTGCTCCATCAGCCGTACCGATTCCACGACGTCCACCACCATCAGCACCTTGGTGTGCCGCGGCAACGCGAAGGAAAGGTCGGCGGAAGGGGTGGCCATGATAGGAGGAGCCGGACGGGAGTGCCACCCCATTCTGGAGGATGAAGCGTCGCCGGCAAATAGGGCCGCCGACTTTTTCCGGGCTGTCGTGCTGGTGCCTTGGGGCACCGACGGGATCAGGCCGGCAATTCCGGCTGGGACCGCAGTGCCAGGTAGATCGGTTCAAAGTCCGGCGCGGTCTTGTCGAACAGCTCCTGGAAACTCTCGATCACGAAGTAGGTCTGCTGGTAGCTGTCGATCTTGTACCGGGTCCGCATCACCCGCTCCACGTCCAGCGGCAGCCGGCGCGGCAAGGGGCTGCTCACCGAATGCTGGAGCTCTCCGCCGGAGCTGAGGATGCCGGCGCCATAGGCGCGCAGGCCATCGGCCTGGCGGATCAGCCCGAACTCGATCGTGTACCAGTACAGGCGGCTGAGCATCTCGCAGGCCCCGAGCCGGTGCGCCTTGAGTCCGCCTTTGCCGTATTCCTGCATGTGGTCAGCGAACACCGGGTCGAAAAGCAGCGGAACGTGGCCGAACAGGTCGTGGAAGACGTCCGGCTCGACGATGTAGTCGAACTCCCCGGGCGTGCGGATCCAGTCGGTCACGGGAAACTTGCGGTCGGCCAGCAGGGAGAAGAACGGCACTTCCGGGATCAGGCCTGGCACAGCCACGATCTCCCAGCCAGTCGCCGGTTGCAACCGCTGGTTCACCTCCTCGAAGCGCGGGATCCGGTCCTTGACGCCGAGCGACGGCAGGGCGCGGACGAACTCGTCGCAGGCCCGACCCGCAAGCAGTGCAGCCTGACGCTCATACAGCCGCCGGTAGGTATCATGGTCCGCGTCGGTGTACCCGGCGTAGTCCTGGGCGCAGGTGTAGTC
>JAJAZH010000321.1 GCA_026785815.1 Ramlibacter sp.
CGATGTCGAAACTCACGCCGTCGACGGCGTTCAACAGCTGGCGCGGCTTGCCCTCGATCACCCGATTCAGCCACGGCGGCGAGACATCGAAAGTCTTCGCCAGGTCGCTTGCCTGCACCAGCGGCGCATTGTTGGCGAGCGCGCTCATGGCGCCGCTCCTGCATTCGGATGCGCATTCGGATGCGCATTCGCATCGTGCAGCCAGCAGGCCGCGCGAGTGGCGCCAGCATCGAGCAGGTCCGGCCGCTCGACCACGCAGCGCGCGAACACCCGCGGGCAGCGCGGGTTGTAGGCGCAGCCAGGGGGAATCGCGTTCAGCCGGGGCATCGCGCCATCGATCTGGTGCAACCGCTCCCGGTCCTGCGTGATGTCGGGGATGGCGGCCATCAAGCCCATCGAATACGGGTGGGCCGGCTGGTTGATCACTTCATGCACCGGCCCGATCTCGGCGATCCGGCCGGCGTACATCACCGCGACGCGGTCGCAGGTCTCGGCGATCACGCCCATGTCGTGGGTGATCAGCATCACGGCCGCGCCGCGTTGCTTGCAGACTCTCTTGAGCAGCTGGATGATCTGCGCCTGGATCGAAACGTCCAGCGCCGTGGTCGGTTCGTCGGCGACGATCAGGCGCGGTTCGGCGGCCAGCGCCAGGGCGATGACGACGCGCTGGCGCATGCCGCCGGAAAACTGATGCGGAAAGTGGTCGATCCGCTGCGCCGCCGCCGGGATGCCGGTGTCTTCCAGCAAGCCGATCGCACGGCGCTGGGCTTCGGCCCGGTCGACTGGAAGATGGGTCTGGATGGTTTCCACCAGTTGCCGGCCAACGGTGTACAGCGGATTGAGCGAGGTCAGCGGGTCCTGAAAGATCGCACCGATCTTGCGGCCGCGGATGCGCCGCATCTGCTCGTACGGCAGGTTGTCGATGCGGCTACCTTCCAGCAGGATCTGGCCCGAGCCGATCCGGCCCGGTGGCTCCAGCAATCCGATGATCGCCGCGCCGGTGAGCGACTTGCCGGCGCCGGACTCGCCAACCACGCCCAGGATTTCGCCGGGCGCGATCTCGAACGAAATATCGTCGAGTGCGCGCAAGGTGCCGCGGCGGCCCGGAAACTCGACCACCAGGTTCTTGACTTGTAGCAGGCTCATGGTTCGCCGCCGGGCCGCCCCAAGACGAACAACGCCCCCTCGGGGGGCAGCGCACGACACGAAGTGAGAAGCGTGGGGGTCATCGGGCTTAGCGCAACCTCGGGTTGAGCGCGTCGCGCAGCCAGTCGCCCAGCAAGTTGATCGACAAGGCGATCACCACCAGCATGGCGCCGGGAAACACGGTGATCCACCAGTTGCCGGAAAACAGGAACTTGTTGCCAACCTGGATCAGCGTGCCGAGCGAAGGCGAATTGGGCGGGGCGCCGACGCCCAGGAAGGACAGCGTCGCCTCGGTGATGATGGCGGTCGCAACCTGGATCGTGGCCAGCACCATCACCGGGCCGAGGATGTTCGGCAGCACATGCCGGACCATGATCCGGAACGGCGTCACGCCGGTCACACGGGCCGCGAGCACGTACTCCTTGTTGCGCTCGACCAGCGTGGAACCTCTGACCGTTCGCGCGTACTGAACCCAGCCCGTCAGCGAGATCGCGATGATCAGCACCCCGAAGGCCAGGTACTCGCTGCCGTTGGGGAACAGCGCGCGGCTGACGCCGGCGATCAGCAATGCAATCAGGATCGCGGGAAACGACAGCATCACGTCGCAAACGCGCATGATGAAGGCATCGACCGTGCCGCCGAGGAAGCCCGCCAGCAGGCCCAGGCTGACTCCGAAGAACACAGACAGGACCACCGAGGTCAGCCCCACCAGCAGCGAGATGCGGGCCCCGAACATCAGCGCCGAAAAGATGTCGCGGCCCTGGTCGTCGGTTCCCAACAGGTATTTGGTGCTGCCCCCGGCCGACCAGGCCGGTGGCAGGAACGCATCCGAGAGCTCCAGCGTTGCCAGGTCGAACGGGTTGTACGGCGCCACCAGGTTGGCGAACACCGCGCCAAACACGCAGATGAAGGCGACCGCCGCCGCAGCCACCGCCACCGGTGAGGTGCGGAAGCTGTAGCCGACGTCGCTTTGCCAGGCCCGGTGGAACCAGCCTCCCGTGAGTGCAGTCGTCATCACTTGACGGTGACGTATCTCCACATCATCCCGTTGTCCGGCCACTGCACCACGTCGATGTTCTTCTTGATGCCCCAATTGAGCGCCTGCTGATGCAGCGGGATATGGCCGATATCGTCCTGGTGAATCTTCATTGCGTCACGGATCATCTCGTTGCGCTTTTTCGTGTCGGTCTCGGAAGCCACCTTGTCGGTTAGCTCGTCGACCTTGGGGTTGCTGTACGCGCCCAGGTTGAACTGGCCGCGGCCGCCCTCACCGGGCGTCGACATGATCGGGTACAGCACGTTGTGCGAGTCCACCGTGCTGGCAGTCCAGCCCAGCATGTAGAAGCTGGTGTCGCGGCGCAGGATCTTGGGGAAGTAGGTGCCCTTGGTTTCGACCTCGAGCTTGACTTTGACGTTGGCCCGCGCCAAGTTGGCGGCCACGGCCTGGCAGATCGCGCCGTCGTTGACGTATCGGTCGTTCGGGCAGTTCATGGTGACTTCGAAGCCGTTCGGGTAACCGGCCTCGGCCAGCAGCTTCTTGGACGACTCGACGTCGAACGGCATCCGCTTGGCCAGTTCGGCCGAGTAGCCGTTGACTTCTGGCGGGATCATCATCGCCGTCGGTGTCGATGCGCCGCGCATCACGGTGCGCTTGATGCCCTCGACGTCGATGGCCTGGTAGAAGGCCTGTCGCACCCGCTTGTCCTTGAACGGGTTCTTGCCCTTGATGTTCGAGAACTGCAGCTCGTCGCGCTTCTGGTCCATGCCCAGGAAGATGATGCGCAGCTCGGGGCCTTGCATGATCTTCAGGTTGGGCGCGGTCTTCAGGCGGTCGACGTCCTGCACCGGCACCGGCTCCATGACATCGATCTCGCCCGAGATCAGCGCGGCCACCCGGGTGGCGTCGTTGCCGATGACGTTGAAGATCACCTGGTCGACGTTGCCTTCGATCTTGCCCCAGTAGTTGCCGTTGCGCACGAAGGTGGTCCGCACGTTCGGCTGGCGCTCGCGCAGGCGGTACGGGCCGGTGCCGTTGGCGCGGAACGAAGCGGCGTTCTCGATCCCCTTGCGCCGGTCGACCGGCTTGGTGGCCTGGTTGGTCTCGCACCACTTCTTGCTCATGATGTTGAAGTGGGTGAACAGCTCGGGCAGGATCGGGAACGGCGCGTTGGTGACGATGTCGATCTGGTGGTCGTTGAGCTTGCGGATTTCCTTGATCTGGCCCACATAGGTCTTCATGTCGGAGCCGTCGCCCTTGGCCCGCTCGTAGCTGAAGATCACGTCGTCGGCCGTGAACGGCGTGCCGTCGTGGAACTGGACGCCCTTGCGCAGGTTGAAGCGCCACACCGTCGGCGCGGTCTGCTTCCAGTCGGTGGCCAGCGCGGCGGTCAGCTTGTAGTCCCGGCCCCGGACCACCAGCGCCTCGTAGACGTTTTCGGTGACGCTGAGCTGCAGCGATTCGTTGAGCGAGTGCGGATCCATCGAGAGCGCATCGCCCTGGTTCCCGATCTTGAGCGTTACCGCGCCGACGCTCGAGCCCAGGCAGGCCAGGGCCGCGAACACCGCGACAGAAACAGGTTTCGAAATGAAGTTCATCCAGGTCTCCTCTATAAAACGTTGCACCAGAAAATCATTCGGCCAGCGGCATGGCCTGTTCGGCCAGGCTCGCGTGCAGTGCCGATCCAAGCGGCAGGACTTCGTCGTTGAAGTCGTACCGGCTGTTGTGAAGAAAGCAACTGCCCTCGCCGCCCTGGCCGAGGCGCAGGTAGGCGCCCGGCCTGGCCTGCAGCATGAAGGAGAAATCTTCGGCGCCCATGCTGGGCTCCATGTCGCGCACCAGGTTGGCGGCGCCGACGATCGACTCGGCCACGTCGCCGGCAAAGACCGCTTCGGCCAGCGTATTGATGGTGGCCGGGTACATCCGGTCGAAGGTGACGGTGGCCGACGCGCCGAAGCCGAGCGCGATGGCGCTGCACAGTTCCTGCAGGCGGCGCTCCACCAGTTCCTGCACCACCGGGCTGAAGGTGCGGACCGTGCCGACCAGCGTGGCCTTGCCCGGCACGACGCTCATCGCGCCGAGGTTGCCGGCCTCCATCGCGCACAGGCTGACCACCGCGTGATCGAGCGGCTTGACGTTGCGCGAGACGATGCTCTGGACGGCGGTGATGATGTGGGCGGCGACCAGCACCGGGTCGATCGTGAGGTAGGCATGCGCGCCATGGCCGCCCTTGCCGGTGATCTCGATGGAAACGCGATCGGCCGCAGCCATCATCGGGCCGGAGTTGATGCCGACGGTGCCAGGCTTCATCGCCGGCCAGTTGTGCATGGCGTAGACCGCATCGACCGGGAAGCGCTCGAACAGGCCATCGTCGATCATCGCCTTGGCGCCAGCGAAGCCTTCTTCCCCCGGCTGGAAAATGAGGACCGCCGTGCCGTCGAAGTTGCGCGTCTCCGCCAGGTAGCGCGCAGCGCCGACCAGCATTGCGGTATGGCCGTCATGGCCGCAACCGTGCATCATTCCCGGCTTGCCCGAGCGCCACGGAAAGTCGTTGCTCTCGGTCATCGTCAGCGCGTCCATGTCGGCGCGCAGGCCGATCATCCGGCCGCTGGTCGTCTTCTTGCCCCGGATCACGCCGACCACGCCGGTCTTGCCGATGCCGGAGTGGATCTCGTCGACTCCGCACAGCTTGAGCGCTTCGCGCACCCGGCCAGACGTGTACACCTCTTCGAATCCCAGCTCGGGGTGGGCATGCAGGTCTCGCCGCAAGGCCACCAGTTCCGGCACGAAGGCGGCGATGTGGGCGAAGGCGCGACCGTTGGCCGTGAGACGGGACGTCATCTCAGTGCGCTCCGGCGTTGCTCATGCGCAGTCGGGGGTCGACCGCGAAGTACAGCAGGTCCACCGCCAGGTTGATCACGACGAAGATCAGTGCGATCAGGCACAGGTAGGCCGCCATCACCGGGATGTCGGCGAAGGTCACGGCCTGGATGAACAGCAGGCCCATGCCCGGCCACTGGAACACGGTCTCGGTGATGATGGAAAAGGCGATCAACGTGCCCATCTGCAGGCCGATGATGGTGATAACCGGAACCAGCGTGTTCTTCAGGGCGTGGCCGAAATGGATCGCCCGGTTCGACAGGCCCCTGGCGCGGCCGAACTTGATGTAGTCGGTGCGCAGCACCTCCAGCATCTCGGCCCGGACCAGCCGCATGATCAGCGTGAGCTGGAAGATCGCCAGCGTGACAGCCGGCAGCACGATGTGGTGCCAGCCGTCTCGGGTCAGCAAGCCGCTGGTCCACCAGCCGGCCTTGACCACCTCGCCACGGCCGAAGCTCGGGAACCAGCCCAGCACGACAGCGAACAGCAGGATCAGCAGGATGCCGATCAGGAAGGTTGGCAGCGACACACCCAGCAGCGAGAGCGTCATGAACAGCTGGCTCATGAACGTGCCGCGCCGCAGCGCCGCATAGACGCCCATCGGAATGCCGATCGCGACCGCCAGCACGCCAGCCACCAGCGCCAGCTCGAGGGTCGCCGGAAAGCGCTCGCCGATCAGGCGCGACACCTTGGCGCCCTGGCGCAGGCTGAGGCCGAATTCGCCCTGGGCAGCATTCACGAGAAAGTGCCAGAACTGCACGAAAAAGGGCTGGTCCAGCCCAAGATCGACGCGCAGCTGCTGAATCTGGTCGGGTCGGGCGTCCTGCCCCAGCAGGAACACCACCGGATCGCCGACGTACTGGAACAGCATGAAGGCGATGAACGCCACTGCGGTCATGACGATCACAGCCTGGAGCAGACGACGCAAGACGAAAGCGAGCATGGAGGGGGAAGCAGGAAAATTCGATGCTAGCAGAGCAAGCACCGTGCCGACCTCAGGGTTTTCTTGATCCTGGAGCGCTGGTGACGCTGGGTGCAAGCGTTGAAGTCACGGCTGACCGCGGGCCGGGCCCGGACTCGCGACCAGTTCGTTCTGGATCCAGGCATCGATGAGCTTGTCGAGCGTGTCCAGTGGCAGTGCGCCCTGGTCGATCACCGCGTTGTGGAAGCGCCGGATGTCGAAACGCTCGCCGAGCCGCTCCCTGGCGCGGTCACGCATCTGATCGATCTTGAGCTTGCCGATCATGTAGCCGAGCGCCTGGCCAGGGATGGAGGTGTAGCGATCGACTTCAGCCGTGACGAAGCCACGCTCGAACCCGGTGCGCTCGACCATGAAATCGATCGCCTGCTGGCGCGTCCAGCCGAGCCGGTGGATACCGGTATCCACCACCAGCCGGGCGGCGCGGAACGCCTGCCACTGCAGATGGCCGAACAGGCTGTAGGGGTCGTCATACAAACCGATGTCGCGGCCCAGCGTCTCGGCATACACCGCCCAGCCCTCGACGAACGCGGTGTAGCCGCCGCCACGGCGAAACTGGGGCAGCGCCCGCAACTCGATGGCCCGAGCGATCTGGAGGTGGTGGCCGGGCATCGCTTCGTGCGCCGTGAGCGTGGCCATGCGCCAGATCGGGCGCTTGCGCCAGCCGACCGTGTTGGCGTTGAAATAGCCGGACCGGCTGCCATCGCGAGCAGGCGAGTCATAGTATTCCGCCGCATCCGGGCCCATGAATGCCGGCATCGCCCGCACGCCATAGGGCGCGCGCGGCAGTTCGGCGAACAGGCGCGGCATTTCGGCGTCGATGCGCTTGGCAATGGCCCGGTAGTCCGCCAGCAGCGGCTCCGGCCCGGTGTGGAAGAACTTCGGGTCGGTGTCGAGATAGTGGATGAACTGCGGGAAGTTGCCGGCGAACTTCGTGTCCCGCATCACGGCCTCCATCTCGGTCCGCAAGCGCGTGAGTTCACGCTGGCCGATGGCGTGGACTTGCGCCGCCGACAGGTTGGTTGTCGTCTGCTGCCGCACCAGCATGTCGTACACCCGATCGCCATCCGGATAGTTGCGCATCGCGCCGTCGCTGGCCGCGCGCGGGTGGTATTCGTCGGCGATGAAGGCCCGCAGCGCCCGCAGCGCCGGGATCACCTGGCTTTCCACGGCGGCGCGTCCGGCGGCCTGCAACGCAACCCGCTCGGCCTGGGGA
>JAJAZH010000322.1 GCA_026785815.1 Ramlibacter sp.
ATCTACAACCTGCAGGGCAAGAAGGCCGAGGCCAAGGCCGAGTACCTGAAAGCCTGGCGCGCGCTCGACGAACGCGGCGAATACCGCCGGCTGGTCGAGGTGAAGCTGACCGCGCTGGGCGTCGATCCCAAGGCCATCGCGACACCGTCGACAGCGGCGACATCGCCGCTGGCCGCTGCCGCCGCATCCGCGGGAGTCAAACCATGATCCGGTTCGCCCGACCCGTTCTCCTGCTCGCGTTGAGCGCCGTCCTGGGCGGTTGCTCAATGATGCCCTCGTGGCTCAATCGCAGCGCCGACAAGCCCAAGCCCGCGGAGCTTGGACCCAACATCGCCTTGCTTCAGATCCGCCCGGCCTGGAATGCGCGCATCGGCGCGATCGGCTTCCCACTCACGGTCAGCGTCAATGGCGCCGCGGTGGCGGTCGCCAGCGGCGACGGATCGGTGGCCCAGATCGACGCCGCCAGTGGCCGCGAGCTGTGGCGCGCCAGTGCCGGTGCTCCGCTGTCAGCGGGCGTCGGCAGCGACGGCAGACTGGTTTCGGTGATCACCCGCAACAACGAGATCCTGACCTTCGCCGGCGGCGCGGCGCCGGCTTGGCGCCAGAAGCTGACGGCGCAGGCGTTCACCGCACCGCTGGTCGCCGGTGGTCGGGTGTTCGTGATGGCGGCGGACCGCTCGGTCTCGGCCTACGACGGCCAGAGCGGCCGCCGGCTGTGGAACCAGCCACGCCCCGGCGAAGCGCTGGTGCTGCGCCAGTCGGGTGTGATGCTGGCGGTAGGCGACACGCTGGTGGTGGGCCTCGCCGGCCGGCTGGTGGGCCTGAATCCGGCCAACGGCAGTGTCCGCTGGGAGGCGGCGATCGCCACGCCGCGCGGCACCAACGACGTCGAGCGCCTGGTGGACCTGGTCGGCAGCGTCAGCCGCGTCGGCAGCTCGGTCTGCGCGCGCGCCTTCCAGGCGCGGGTCGGCTGCGTCGATGCCGAGAGTGGCTCGGTGCAATGGACCAAGCCGGCCAGCGGCTCCGAGGGCCTGCATGGCGCCGAGCGGCTGGTGTTCGGCACCGAAAGCGACGGCAAGGTGATGGCCTGGCGGCGTGACAACGGCGAACGGGCCTGGTCGAGCGAACGGCTCCAGTACCGCAGCCTGACGGCGCCGCTGGCCCTGGGGCGCTCGGTCGTGGTCGGTGACAGCACCGGCCTGGTCCACCTGCTCTCGCGCGAAGACGGCTCGCCGCTCAACCGCCTCACCACCGATGGCACGGCAATCGCCGCGGCGCCGGTGCTGGCCGGCAACACGCTGGTGGTTGCCACGCGAGGGGGCGCAGTGTTCGGCTTCGTGCCGGAATGAATGTGCCGGGTCTGATCGTTCCGTGAAGCCGGTCATCGCCCTGGTCGGCCGGCCCAACGTCGGCAAGTCGACGCTGTTCAATCGCCTGACCAAGACCCGCGATGCCATCGTCGCGGACTTCGCAGGACTGACTCGCGATCGCCACTACGGCAACGGCAAGCACGGCAAGCACGAGTACATCGTGATCGACACCGGCGGTTTCGAACCGACGGCGGAGAGCGGCATCTACATGGAGATGGCCAAGCAGACGCGGCAGGCCGTCGCCGAGGCCGACGTCGTGGTGTTCGTGGTCGACGCCCGCGCCGGCGTTTCGGCGCAGGACCACGATATCGCCAGCTACCTGCGCAAACTGGGCAAGCCGACGGTGCTGGCGGCCAACAAGGCCGAAGGCATGACCGACGGCGTCAAGCTGTCCGAGTTTTACGAGCTCGGCCTGGGCGACGTACACGGCATTTCTGCCGCCCACGGCCAGGGCATGCGCGACCTGGTCGAGCTGGCGCTGCAGCCGCTCAACCTGCCGGATGCGCAGGACGACGATGAGAGCGTCGACAGCGGCGTCATCAAGCTGGCCGTTGCCGGCCGCCCGAATGTCGGCAAGTCCACCCTGATCAACACCTGGCTGGGCGAAGAACGGCTGGTCGCCTTCGACCTGCCCGGCACGACGCGAGATGCCATCAGCGTTCCGTTCGAGCGCGGCGGCCAGCGCTTCGAGCTGATCGACACCGCCGGCATCCGCCGCAAGGGCAAGGTGTTCGAGGCGATCGAGAAATTCTCGGTGGTCAAGACACTGCAGGCGATCGAGTCGGCCAACGTCGTGCTGCTGCTGCTGGACGCCACCCAGGGGGTCACCGACCAGGATGCGCACATCGCCGGCTTCATCCTGGAAAGCGGGCGGGCGGTGGTGCTGGCCCTGAACAAGTGGGATGCGATCGACGCCTACCAGCGCGAGCAGGTCCAGCGCTCGATCGAGACCCGGCTGGCGTTCCTGAAGTTCGCCGACGTGCACCCGATTTCGGCCACCCGGCGCCAGGGCCTCGGCCCGGTCTGGACTTCGATCGCGGCGGCGCACAAGTCGGCCATGGTCAAGATGTCGACGCCAGTGCTGACCCGGCTGCTGCTCGAAGCCGTCCAGTTCCAGCAGCCGCAGCGCTCCGGCATGTTCCGGCCCAAGCTGCGTTATGCGCACCAAGGCGGGATGAATCCGCCGATCATCGTGGTGCACGGCAACTCGCTGGACCATGTGACGGCCGCTTACAAGCGCTTTCTCGAGTCGCGCTTCCGCAAGGAATTCAAGCTGACCGGGACGCCGCTTCGGATCGAGATGAAGACCTCGAAAAATCCGTACGGCGACAAAGACGAATAGCGGCCCTCTTGAAGTCGGTCGGCGGGCCCCAACCTCCCCTGCAGCCGGGGGGATTTCGGGACTCCGGACTACTTACCCGCTGCTTGCCGCTGTGGTAAGGTCAATTCCATTACCACTTCCGAACACGGAGAATATCGTGAGCAATAAAGGGCAGTTACTACAAGACCCCTTCCTCAATACCTTGCGTCGCGAGCATGTCCCGGTTTCGATCTATCTGGTCAACGGGATCAAGCTGCAAGGCCAGATCGAGTCGTTCGATCAGTACGTCGTGCTGCTGCGCAATACCGTGACCCAGATGGTCTACAAGCATGCCATTTCCACCATCGTGCCCGGGCGCGCCGTGAACTTTTCCACGGCTGAAACCGCCGAGACCGGCCCCACCTGAGACCCGCCCATGGGCGCCAGCGGCGCCATGCCCCGGGCCTGACTGAACCTCGATTGCCGGTTTGAGCTTGTCCCAATCTCCCGTCCGTTCCGAAGCCCCCGCAGTGCTGGTGGGGGTCGATCTCGGCCGGCCGAATTTCGATTCCGGACTGGAAGAACTCGGCCTGCTGGCGCAGACAGCAGGCATGACACCGGTCGCGCGCGTCGCCTGCAAGCGGAAGGCTCCGGATGCGGCGCTCTTCATCGGCAGCGGCAAGGCCGACGAGATCAAGGCGCTGGCCGAGGAGACCGGCGCCACCGAGGTGCTGTTCGACCAGTCGCTCAGCCCGGCGCAGCAGCGCAACCTGGAGCGCCACATCGGCCTGCCGGTCAATGACCGGACCTTGCTGATCCTGGAAATCTTCGGCCAGCGCGCCCGCAGCCACGAAGGCAAATTGCAGGTCGAACTGGCCCGGCTGCAGTACGTCAGCACCCGGCTGGTCCGGCGCTGGTCGCACCTGGAGCGGCAAACCGGCGGAGCTGGCGTGCGCGGCGGCCCGGGCGAGAAGCAGATCGAACTGGACCGCCGGATGATCGGCGAGGCAATCAAGCGCACCAAGGAGCGGCTGCTGAAACTCAAGAAGCAGCGCCAGACCCAACGTCGCCAGCGCGAGCGGCAGGGCGCTTTCAACATTTCTCTGGTCGGGTACACCAACGCCGGCAAGACGACGCTGTTCAACGCGCTGGTCAAGGCCCGCGCCTATGCCGCTGACCAGTTGTTCGCCACGCTCGACACGACCACCCGCCAGCTCTACCTGGCCCCCGCGGAAGGGGCGGGCAGCGCTGTCGGCCGCTCGGTGTCGCTGTCGGACACGGTCGGATTCATCCGCGACCTGCCGCACGGCCTGGTGGCCGCTTTCGAGGCGACCTTGCAGGAAGCGGTGGACGCTGACCTGTTGCTGCATGTGGTCGACGCCGCCAATCCACAGCATCCGGAGCAGATTGCCGAAGTCGAGCGGGTGCTGAGCGAAATCGGCGCCGGCGACGTCCCGCAGGTGCTGGTGTTCAACAAGATCGACGCCTTGCCGGAAAGTCAGCGGCCGCGCCATGACAGCGATTTCTACGACATCGACGGCATGGCCGTGCCGCGGCAGTTTGTCAGCAGCCGCAGCGGCGCTGGCTTGCCGCAGCTGCGGCGCCAGCTGGCCGAGGCCGCCGGCCTGGGCGTGGCCATCCCTTTGCCCGAATCCCCCACAGTTCACGACCACCCGGCCTGATTGGGCACAATCGGGCGGCAACAACATTGAGATCGAGCGAATGAACCTTTCTTTAAGCAGCGCACCGTTGGCAGGGCTGGCACGCCGGATCCGTGGCATGTTCAACCTGAACGACCCGCGTTGGGGCCGGGGCGACGACGACGGCAAGAAGTCCGAAGGCGGCCCGCCCAAGGGACCGAATCAGGGCCCGCCGGACCTCGACGAGCTGTGGCGCGACTTCAACCGCAAGCTCGGCGGCCTGTTCGGCGGCAAGAACCGCCGCACGGAGGGCAACGGGGGTGGCGGCTTCGGCGGCGGCGGATTCCAGCCGGACATGCGCAGTGCCGGCATTGGCGCCTTGGTGGTGGCCGCCGTGGCGGTCCTGATCTGGCTGGGCACCGGCTTTTTCATCGTGCAGGAAGGCCAGCAGGCGGTGATCACGCAGTTCGGCAAGTACCACGGCACGGTCGAGGCCGGCTTCAACTGGCGCCTGCCTTACCCGATCCAGCGCCATGAAACCGTCAACCTGACGCAGTTGCGCTCGGTCGAGATCGGCCGCAGCAGCGTGGTGCAGGCCACCGGGCTGAAGGAATCCTCGATGCTCACGCAGGACGAGAACATTGTCGACGTGCGCTTCACCATCCAGTACCGGCTCAAGAGCGCGGCGCAGTTCCTGTTCGAGAACCGCAATCCGGACGATGCCGTCATCAAGGCGGCCGAGTCCGCCATCCGTGAAGTGGTCGGCCGGGTCAACATGGACGACGTCCTGGGCCGCAACAGCGAGAACATCCAGCGCGACGTCGCCAAGTCGATCCAGTTGCAGATGGACCGCTACAAGACCGGTATCGAGGTCCAGAACGTCAACATCCAGAACGTCCAGCCGCCCGAGCAGGTGCAGGCGGCGTTCGACGACGCGCTCAAGGCTGGCCAGGACCGCGACCGGCTCAAGAACGAAGGACAGGCCTATGCCAACGACGTGATCCCGCGGGCCAAGGGCGCGGCCGCCCGGCTCAAGGAAGAGTCCGATGGCTACAGCGCACGGATCCTGGCGCAGGCCGAGGGCGATGCCCAGCGCTTCCGCTCAGTGCTGACCGAATACCAGAAGGCGCCGCAGGTGACGCGCGACCGGATGTACATCGACGCCATGCAGCAGGTCTACAGCAGCGTGACCAAGGTGCTGGTCGATTCGCGTCAGGGCAACAGCCTGCTGTACCTGCCGCTCGACAAGCTGATGCAGCAGGCCGGCAGCCAGCCCGCCGACAGCGGCGGCGCACCTTTGCCGGCCGCCACCGCTCCCGTCGTGACGCCGCCGCCGGCGGCTGCGAACGACGCGCGCGCCCGCGACAGTTCGCGTACCCGCGACCGCGAGTCGCGCTAAAGCCATGTCGTTTCCCGCACGCTCACTTGTGTTCGCTGTCGCTGGCGGAGGCCGTTGCCTCCACCAGGCGGCCCTGCCGAGGCTCCCCCTGCTATGAACCGAATCGGACTTGTCGTTTCCACCGTGCTGCTGGCGCTCGCGCTGCTCAGCTCAATGCTGTTCGTGGTCGACCAGCGCCAGTTCGGCGTGGTTTACTCCTTCGGCCAGATCCGCGAAGTGATCACCGAGCCGGGGTTGCGCTTCAAGCTGCCGCCGCCGTTCCAGAACGTGGTGTTTCTCGACCGCCGGGTGCTCACGCTGGACAGTCCGGAAACCGGCTCGCTGCAAACCGCCGAGAAGAAGAACCTGGTGATCGACTGGCTGGTGAAATGGCGCATCGCCGACGCCAAGCAGTTCATCCGCACCAACTCGGGCGGCGTCAACATCAGCACCGCCGAGAACCGGCTGACGTCGGTGGTGCAGGACGCGCTCAAGAATGAAGTCAACAAGCGCAGCGCGCGCGAGCTGCTGGCCACCGAACGCGAGAAGGTGATGCTCGGCGTCCAGCAGCGGCTGGCCGACGACGCCAAGACCTTCGGCATCGAGATCGTGGACGTGCGGATCAAGCGCGTCGACTATCCCAAGGAAGTGGCCGATTCGGTCTATCGCCGGATGGAGTCCGAGCGCAAGCAGGTTGCCAACGAGCTGCGCTCGACCGGGCAGGCCGAAGGCGAGAAGATCCGCGCCGACGCCGACCGCCAGCGCGAGGTGATCCTGGCCAATGCCTACCGCGATGCGCAGAAGGTCAAGGGCGAGGGCGACGCGCGCGCGTCCGCGACCTACGCCGAATCGTTCGGCCGCGATCCGCAGTTCGCGCAGTTCTATCGCAGCATCGAAGCCTACAAGTCCAGCTTCAGCAAGAAGAGCGACGTGGTGGTGCTCGATCCTTCCGCTTCCGACTTCTTCAAGTCATTCCGCGGCGCCGGTGCAGCCGCCGCAGCGCCGGCCCCCCGGAAGTAAGGTTTGGACAGCGACCTGCTCTGGGCCGCGATGGCCCTGATGCTGGTGTTCGAGGGGCTGCTTCCGTTCATTTCGCCGCAAGGATGGCGCCGCACGTTCGCGCGGCTGCTCACCTTGCGTGACGGGCAGTTGCGCTTCTTCGGCCTGGTCAGCATCCTCATCGGTCTGGCCGGTCTCTGGCTCGCGACCTGAGCCCGTGTCAGGGCCGGCGGGCCACTTTCTGCACCCGGTAAAATACTGTTTTTAACAGCGCCCGAAAATTCATGTCCGCCTGGGTCCTGCCGGATCACATCGCCGATGTCCTGCCATCCGAGGCCCGGCACATCGAAGAATTGCGCCGCGAATTGCTGGACACCGCGCGTGGCTACGGCTTCGAACTGGTGATGCCGCCGCTGCTGGAGCACCTGGAATCGCTGCTCACCGGCACCGGCGAGGCGCTCGATCTGCAAACGTTCAAACTGGTCGACCAGCTGTCCGGGCGGATGATGGGCTTGCGCGCCGACACCACGCCGCAAGTGGCCCGGATCGACGCCCACCTGCTCAATCGCCAGGGCGTGGCCCGGCTGTGCTACTGCGGCCCGGTGCTTCACACGCGGCCGGACCGGCCCCACGCGACCCGCGAGCCGCTTCAGTTCGGCGCCGAAATCTATGGTCACGCCGGCCTCGAAGCCGACCTCGAGGCGCTGCTGTTGGCGCTGGACTGCCTGAAAGCCAGCCATGTCGACAACCTGACAGTGGACATGGCCGATGCGCGCATCGTGCGCTCGCTGCTGGATGGCATCACGCTGGCTCCTGCTGCGCTGGCCGCGGTGCATGCCGCGCTGGCGGCCAAGGACAGCAGCACGCTGGCGCAACTGACCCGTGATTTTCCGGCCGCGTCGCGGCAGGGCCTGCTGGCGTTGCCGTCGCTGTACGGCGACCAGAAAGTGCTGGCCGAGGCGGCCCGGGTGCTGCCAGCCAGCAGCGCGCTGCAAGAGGCGCTGGCCCATCTCCAATGGCTGGGCAGTCACATCCAGGGCGCCCGGGTCAGCTACGACCTCGGCGATCTGCGCGGCTACGCCTATTACAGCGGCGCCCGCTTCGCGATCTACACGCCGGGCGCCAGCGATGCGCTGGTGCGCGGAGGCCGTTACGACGAAGTCGGCGCCGTGTTCGGCCGCAACCGGCCGGCGGTCGGCTTCAGCCTCGACGTCAAGGAACTGGTGGGGGTGGCCGCCAAGCCCGCGTTGAAGGCGGCGATCCGCGCGCCCTGGGGCGAGTCGGCCAGCCTGCGCAACGCGATCGCGCAATTGCGCCAGCGCGGCGAGACCGTGGTCTGCGTCCTGCCCGGCCACGAGAGCGAGCTCGACGAATTCCAGTGCGACCGCGAATTGGTGGCCACGGGCGACACCTGGGCCGTCAAGGCTTTTTGAATCACGTTTTGAGAGACGCAGGAATGAACAAGACAACGGGTCGCAACGTGGTGGTGGTCGGCACCCAGTGGGGCGACGAAGGCAAGGGCAAGCTGGTCGACTGGCTGACCGAGATGGCGCAGGGCGTGGTCCGCTTCCAGGGCGGCCACAACGCCGGCCACACGCTGGTGATCAACGGCGTCAAGACGGCGCTGCACCTGATCCCCAGCGGCATCATGCGGCCCGGCGTGAAGTGCTACATCGGCAACGGTGTGGTGCTGTCGGCCGCCAAGCTGTTCGAGGAAATCGAAGGGCTGGAGAAGGCCGGCGTCGAGGTCCGTTCGCGGCTTCGCATCAGCGAGGCCTGCCCGCTGATCCTGCCCTATCACGCGGCGCTGGACGTGGCGTGGGAAACGCTGCGCGAGCAGGGCGGCAGTGAAAAGATCGGCACCACCGGCCGCGGCATCGGACCGGCTTACGAAGACAAGGTGGCGCGGCGCGCGCTGCGGGTGCAGGACCTCAAGCATCCGGGGCGCTTCGCCGAAAAACTCAAGGTGGTGCTGGAGCTGCACAACTTCATGCTCACGAAGTACCTGAACGCGCCCGCGGTCGACTACCAGCAGGTGTTCGACCAGTCCATGAAGCACGCCGAGCTACTC
>JAJAZH010000323.1 GCA_026785815.1 Ramlibacter sp.
GGCGAGGCGCAGAAGCGTAAATGGGTCGTGATCTCGCAGAGCTTCGGACGGCTGCCGCCCCCAGAGCAGGCCAAGCTGCACAGCCGGATGACGGAATGGGTGGCGCTCAGTCCGCAGCAGAGAACCCAGGCCCGCCTGAACTTCGCCGAGACCCAGCTGCTCGCGCCGGACGACAAGAAGGCCAAGTGGGAGGCCTACCAGGCATTGCCGCCGGAGCAAAAGAGCAAGCTGGCGGCAGGTGCCGCATCTGGCGCCAAAACGCCGGCGACCGCGGCGGCTGTCAAACCGGTGCCGTCGCAGAAGCTCGCGACTGTGCCCAGGGTCGGGGACGCCAAGCCGCCGCGGATCGCGGCTGCGCCCCACCAAGTCGACCAGAACACGCTGCTGCCGTCGCTGGCGCCCTCTCCTACTCCTTCCCCTGCCCCAGCGCCTGCGCCCGTCCCGAGCAATTGACGCCGCCGCAGACATTGATGACACCGGGCCTGGTGCGCCGGATGGCGTGCATGCTCTATGAAAGCACTCTGGTGTTCGGCATTGCCGTCGGGGCGGGGCTGGTGTTCAGCATTGCTTCCGGCATGCGCAACGGAATGGACGACCGGCGGCCGCTGCTGATCGGTTTCCTGGTGGTCGTGCTGGGCATCTACTTCATGTGGTGCTGGGTCCGCGGACAGACCCTGGCGATGAAAACCTGGAGCATCCGGGTGGTCGATCGGCATGGTCGGCCGCTTGGGCAATTGCGGGCTTTGTTTCGCTACGGCTGCTGCTGGCTCTGGGTCTTGCCGCCACTGGCCGTTGTCGCACCGATGAAAATTTCCGCCGCGGGCATGTCGATCGCGGTCCTGGGCTGGATCGCGTTGCTCGCGATGGCCAGCAATTTCCATCCCCAGCGCCAGTTCTGGCACGACGTGCTGGCCGGCACGCGCCTGGTTCCGGCGCCTGCGCCAGTCAAGTGACTGCTGCCCCGGAAAACAGGAACGCGTACGCGACAATCCCCGCCATGCCATTGCCCCCGTCCGCCCTGCCTGATGCCAATCCGCAGAAATTACGCACCGGTCTGAGCCGGCTCTGGCATGCCACCGGCTACTCGCTGGCCGGACTTCGCGCGGGCTGGGCCGAACCGTCCTTCCGGCAGGAGGCTATCGCCGCCATCGTGCTGCTGCCCGCATCGCTCTGGCTGGCACGCAGCTGGGTCGAGGCGACCCTGCTGGCCGGCTCGGTCCTGATCGTGATGATCGTCGAACTGCTCAACACCGGAATCGAAACCGTGGTCGATCGGATCGGGCCGGAATGGCACGATTTGTCCAAACGGGCCAAGGACATGGGCAGTGCTGCCGTCCTGCTCAGCGTGCTGCTGTGCATCGGCGTCTGGCTGGCCGCCCTGTGGCAACGGTTCGGCGCATGACGCACCCCTTCTCGGTGTGCGTCTACTGCGGTTCCAGGCAGGGAAGCACGCCGGCTTTCGTCGAAGCGGCGCGGGACGTCGGCTCGTGGATCGGATCGCGCGGCGGGCAACTGGTGTACGGCGGCGGCAACAATGGCCTGATGGGCGTCGTCGCCGATGCCACCCTCGCCGCTGGCGGACGGGTGGTCGGGGTGATCCCTGAATCCCTGGTCGCGCGCGAATTCGCCAAGCTCGATTGCACCGAGCTGCATGTGGTCGACACCATGCACGAACGCAAACGCATGATGGCGGAGCGCGCCGACGCCTTCTTCGCCTTGCCCGGCGGCATCGGCACCTTCGAGGAATTGTTCGAAGTCTGGACCTGGCGCCAGCTCGGCTACCACAACAAGCCGATCGGCCTGCTCAATTGCGGCGACTACTACACACCGCTGCTCGGCTTTCTCGAAGCGAGCATCGGGCACGGCTTCATGAACCGGGAGCAGATGAACCTGCTGCGCGTCGGCGTCGAGCCGGCAGCGCTGCTGGAGCAACTGGTGCGGGCCGTCAGCGCCAGCGCGGGCGAAGCGGACCTGAGCCGGATCTGAAACTGCGTCCGGTCAGACTGCCGATTCGTCGGTTTCGCCGGTGCGGATCCGCACCACCTGCTCGACGCTGGTGACAAAGATCTTGCCGTCGCCGATCTTGCCGGTCCGCGCCGCCTTGACGATCGCATCGACGCAGCTCTCGACCTCGCCGTCCTTGACCACCACCTCGACTTTGACTTTGGGCAGGAAGTCGACCACGTACTCGGCACCGCGGTACAGCTCGGTGTGGCCCTTCTGGCGTCCGAAGCCCTTGACCTCCGTTACCGTGAGGCCGGTGACACCGCATTCGGCGAGCGCCTCGCGCACTTCCTCGAGCTTGAACGGTTTGACGATGGCGGTGATCTGCTTCATGGTTTTTCCTGTCGAGGATCAGGAACGGAATTTACCAGTAATGGGATAGCGCCAGTCCTTGCCGAAGCTTCGGTGGGTGACGCGGATGCCGACCGGCGCCTGCCGGCGCTTGTACTCGTTGAGGCGAATCAGCCGCGCCACCCGCTCCACCACGGCGCGATCGAAGCCCTCGGCGATGATCTGCTCGACGCCCTGGTCGTCTTCCATGTAGCGTTCCAGGATCGCGTCGAGAACCTCGTACGGAGGCAGGCTGTCCTGGTCGACCTGGTCGGCGCGCAGTTCGGCGCTGGGCGGCCGCGTGATGATCCGATCGGGTATCGGATTGATGCCGGTGCCATAAGGGTCGTGCACGTTGCGCCAGCGGGCCAGCGCGAACACCCGGGTCTTGAGCACGTCCTTGATGACGGCGAAGCCGCCGGCCATGTCGCCGTAGAGCGTGCAATAGCCGGTCGCCATCTCGCTCTTGTTGCCGGTGGTCAGCACGATGCTGCCGAACTTGTTCGACAGCGCCATCAGGATCACGCCCCGGATCCGCGCCTGGATGTTTTCCTCGGTGGTGTCCTCGGGCAGCCCCTTGAATTCAGCCGCCAGCGACTGCTTGAAAGCCTCGAATTCGGGGACGATCGAAATCTCGTCATAGCGCACGCCCAGCCGGGCCGCCATGTCGCGCGCATCGATCCACGAAATGTCCGCCGTGTAGGGCGACGGCATCATCACCGCCCGAACCTTGTCGCGGCCCAGCGCATCGACCGCGATCGCCATCACCAGCGCCGAATCGACGCCACCCGACAAGCCGAGCAGTACGCCCGGAAAACCGTTCTTGCCGACATAGTCGCGCACCCCGAGCACCAGGGCGTCCCACAGGTCGGCTTCGGCGCTGCGGTCATGGACCGCCGTGCCACTCAAGCGCACCGCCACCGCCCCGCCGCCTTCAGCCTGGATGCAGCACAGGTCCTCCTGGAAGCCGGGTGCGCGTGCCGCCAGCGACCCATCGGCATTGACGGCGAACGAAGCCCCGTCGAACACCACCTCGTCCTGGCCTCCGACGAGATGGGCGTAGACCAGCGGCAGGCGCACGGCCCGCGCGCGCTCTGCCATACGGACCAGGCGCTCGCCGCCCTTGCCGACATGAAACGGGGATGCGTTGATCACCGCGAGCAGTTCCGCTCCGGCCTCTTTCGCCAACAGCGCCGGCTCGTCGAACCAGGCGTCCTCGCAGATCAGCAGGCCGACGTTCACGCCCTCCACCTGGAACACGCACACGCCCTGCCCCGGGGTGAAATAGCGGCGTTCGTCGAACACCTGGTAGTTGGGCAACTCGCGCTTGGCGTAGGTTTCGAGGACCTTGCCATCGCTGACCACGCTGGCGGCGTTGAAGCGTCGTTGCACGGCGACCGACTTGCTGCGGATGTCGCCGCCGGTGGGGTGGCCGATCACCACGTGCAGGCCTTTTAACCCGGCCAGCTCGCGGGCCACCACTTTGACGGCATCATCACAGGCCGCGATGAAGGCCGGGCGCAGGAACAGGTCCTCGGCCGCATAGCCGCAGATCGACAGCTCCGGCGTGAGCAGCAGCCGCGCGCCTTGCGCATAAGCCGTGCGCGCCGCCGCGATGATCTTCTGCGCGTTGCCCGGCATGTCGCCGACCAGGAAATTGAGTTGGGCAATACAGAGTTTGAGGGCCATGGCAGCAGTGAAAAACGACTCGAACGATTATGTCATCCGGGTACTGGAATCGGCCCTCGCGGTCGCTCCGTCGCAGTGGAACGCGCTGCTGGCCTCCCAGACCGCGCCAACTCCCTTCATGCGCCACGAATATCTGGCGGCCATGGAGCAGAGCGGCAGCGCCACGCCGGCAAGCGGCTGGACACCCCGCATCGTCAGCTTGTGGCGCGCCGGCGAACTGCATGCGGTCTGCGCGCTGTACCTGAAAGACCACTCGTACGGTGAATACGTATTCGACTGGGCCTGGGCCAATGCCTACGAGCAGCACGGTCTGACTTATTACCCGAAGGCGCTCGCCGCCGTGCCATTCACCCCGGTGCCCGGCTCGCGTTTGCTGGCGCGTGAAGCGGCGGCGCGCAGCGCACTCGTCCACGCGGTCCTTGCCTGGTGCAAGCAGGAACAGCAGTCGTCCTTCCACCTGCTGTTCGGCGCGCCGGACGACGTTGCTGCATGCGAGGAAGCCGGGCTGATGGTGCGCCACACGGTGCAGTTCCACTGGACCCAACGCGACGAGCAGCCCTGGCTCAGCTTCGAGGACTTCCTGGGCAGCCTGGCGCAGGAAAAGCGCAAGAAGATCCGGCAGGAGCGGCGCAAGGTGGCCGACGCCGGCGTCACATTCCGCTGGAGCCGCGGGGCCGACATCAGCGCCAGCGACTGGAATTTTTTCTACCGCTGCTATGAGCGCACTTACTACGAGCACGGCAACGCGCCCTACCTCACGCGCGACTTCTTCGACCGGATGGCCGCCACGATGCCAGAGAACTGGCTGCTGTTCGTGGCCGAGCGCGCCGGCAAGCCGGTTGCCGTCAGCCTGATCGCGCTCGACTCGCCCGCGCTGTCGCCGCCGGGGCCAGGCGCAACCGGGCGGGCGCTGGCCGCATACGGCCGCTACTGGGGTGCACTGGAGCGCGTGGACTGCCTGCACTTCGAGGCCTGCTACTACCAGCCGCTGCAGTGGTGCATCGAGCACGGCTTCGGCCGCTTCGAGGGCGGAGCCCAGGGTGAACACAAGATGGCGCGGGCGCTGATGCCGGTGAAGACCACCAGTTGCCACTGGCTGGCGCATCCCGCGTTCGCCGACGCGGTGGAGCGCTTCCTGGCCAAGGAGGGCAAGGGCATCGAGAACTACCTCGAGCACCTCGACGAGCGCAGCCCGTTCCGGCGAGAGCCGATGCCGTGAAGAGCTGGGGCGGGCGAGGCCGACCCGACCTGGCTGGGCTACCATTGCCGCCATGATCCGCACTGTCGGTCGCCACGACCGTTCCGAATTCGTGCTCGACCCCGCCGAGGCTTTGCGCCAGGGCCGGCTTGTGGACCGGATGCTGGCTCGCGCGCGACCTCAGGTTCGACGCGGTGTTTTTCGAGCTTCCCACAACAAGTTCAACGAGATGGATGACCTTCGTCAGGTCGAAGCTGCCCGGCGCCTGAACCGCAGGTCCTGACCCATGGAAGCGGATGCACTGCTCGAGCTGTTGTCCCGCTTCCAGGCGGAAGGCGTCCAGTACATCCTGGTCGGTGGCCAGGCCGTGCGCCTGAACGGCTTTGTGCGCGCGACGGAGGACATCGATATCCTCCTGCCCTCGTCGATCGACAACGGGCGGCGTGTGATCAAGGCTCTCGACTTCCTGGCATCGAGCAAGGA
>JAJAZH010000324.1 GCA_026785815.1 Ramlibacter sp.
GGCAAGCACCGCGGCCGTGGTGCTGGCGTTGTCCATTGGCCTGGTCGCCGTGGCATGGCAGGCACACCGAATCGCGCAGGAGCGCGACCAGGTGCTGACCGAAGTCGCGCGCGCGGAAGCCATCAAGAATTACCTGCTGTTGATGTTCCGCACTGCTGGCGAGAACCAGGGCGCAGAACCCCTGACCGCCAAACAGGTGCTGGACCAGAGCGCGCGACGCCTGTCGGAGCAGTATCGCGACCAGCCGCGCACGCGCGCCGAGATCATCGAGGCGATGGGCGCGCTTTATCTGTACATGAATGATTACGACGGCGCGGTGCCGCTGCTGCGCGGCTACCTGGACTCGCCTGGCGGCCAGCAAACGCCCGCCAACCGTGCCGAAATCAGCGCGTTGCTGGCCGAAGCAGAACTGCGCCGCGGCAACGCAGGACCCGCACGAGAGTTGCTGGATGCTGCCCAAGCGTTCTGGAACAGCGACCCGGGCCGATACCGCAAATCGTTGATCGGCAGCCGGCAGTTACAGGCGCAGATAGAGAAAGAGGAACACGGCTTGCCGCGCTCGATCAAGACATTGCAGGCATCCCTGGTCGAACACGACGACTACTTCGGGCGACGCCATATCGATACCGCGAATCTGTTGAACAGCCTTGGCATCGCCTACCAGTCCAACGGCGACATTGACCTGGCCGACGCCGCCTTCAAGGACAGTTGGGCCGTGCATCAGGCTCTGGGCAATGAGCGCTCCGCTGGGGCGCTGCTGACGCTTGGTAACTGGGCGATCGTGGCCTATCGCAAGAAAGATATAGCGCGCGCGGAGTCTCTCCTGCTGCAGGCCACCTCAACCCGACGCGCCCTGTACGGCAACTCGGCCGCGCTGGCCGCAATGCAGGCCAACCTTGGCAAGATCGTGTTGCGCGCCGGCAGGCCGCAGGACGCATTGGTGCAGTTGCAGCAGGCATTGCCGATTTCACTCGAATACACCGGCGACCACAGTCCACTGACGGTTGCGATATTGCAAAGCATCACCGAGGCGCAGATCCAGCTGGGACAGCTCGAGCTGGCGACGCAATCGCTGGACCGTGCGAAGAACGCCGCGCGCGTGAATTCTGGTGAGGAACAGGTGCTGTATGCCCTCTGCCTCGGGATCGAAGCGCGTTTGAACCTGGCGCGAGGCGACCGCGCCCAGGCGCAGCTGCTGGCCGGCCGTATGGAGCGCACGATCACCGCGCTCGGCGACGCTGGCCTGCCTTATCTTCCCGAGATCGAACGGCTGCGGGCTGACCTCAACGCGCAGGCGCGCAAGGGATAACCCAGGCGCTACGGGTCAAGCGGGATTGAGTTCGGTGTACAGCCAGGCCTTGGCCTTGGTCCAGTCCCGGCGCACGGTGCGTTCACTGATGTGCAGTGCGGCTGCCGTCTCCGGTTCGCTGTAGCCCGCGAAAAAACGGCACTCCACGATTTGCGCCAGGCGCGGGTCAAACGCGCCCAGCCGGAGCAGCGCCGTGTCGACCTGGATCACTTCGTCGTCGGAGGCCGCTGCGACGCGATCCGCCGCCGACAAGGTATCGGCCTTGATGCCCCCGCCACGCTTGATCGTCATGCGTTCCCGCGCCGCATCCACCAGCACCTGCCGCATCGCGATCGCGGCGGCCCGGAGAAAGTGCTGACGGTCGTTCCAGCAGTCCGCCCGATGCAATTTCAGATACGTCTCGTTGATCAGCGCCGTGGTCTGCAAGGTGGGCGAGGCGCCCATCTGCCACCGCTCGCGCCGCGCCACGTGCCTGAGCTCCGCATAGAGAGCCTCGACAAGTTCGCTGGACGTCTCTTTGGGTGCGGCGGCGTCGGACATGCGCTGATTCTGACCCAGTTGCATGCGTTGTGGCCGGCGCGTGGCCGGATCTGCAGCCAAATCCCGATCAGATACCAAACCCACCCGATCGCCTACCGGTTCCTGGAGCAACGATGAAACACACACCATCACGCATTTTGCTCGGCCTGCTGCTGGCCGTCTGCGCGGCCTTCGCCCAGGCGCAGGATCCGTCCGAGCTTCCCGACGGCACCGACATCAAGGGCGCCGCCGACCATCCGTCGATACAGCGCTTCGACGGCTCGAGCATCCGTTTCTACGAGAAAAAGGCCTTCGATGAACTGGTCATCGCGCTCGGCTCGGCCATGGACGAGAATCCCAAAACGATGATAGTCGAAGGGCCGCGCACGACCATCGTCTACGTCATGCCCAAGGACGTGTCGCCGCTGGAGGCGGTACGCGCCTACCGGGCCGAGCTGGAAAAACTCGGCGCAGTCAAAGTGTTGTTCCAGGGCGTCAATGACGGTGGGCGGGAGGAGCTGGACAACGGCATCAACCAGTTCCGGAACCTGATCTATGGCGACAGCCCTGGGTCGGAGTGGACCCGCTGGAACCGCGGGTACCGCTATGCCGCCTTCAAGGTCGCCACTGCCGATGGAGACCTGTACGTGGCGATGTATGCAGGTCTCAATGCCGACCAGCCGGCTGCGGACGGCAGTACGGTCCACTTCGACCGCGTCGGGGTCCGGCTGGACATCATCGAACCCAAGGCGATGGCCGCGCGCATGGTCACCGTGGAGTCCGCGGAGATGGCCGCCGAGATCAAGAAGAACGGAAGCGTCTCGCTGTACGGGATCCTGTTCGATACCGGCAAGGCCGACCTGAAGCCCGATTCGGTGCAGGCGCTGCAGGAGATCGGCAAGCTGATGGCGTCCGACGCCAAGCTCAAGCTGCTGGTGGTGGGGCATACAGACAATGTCGGTGGTTTCGAATCCAATCGTGAGCTGTCGCAGCGCCGCGCCAAGGCCGTGGTGGCCGCGTTGGTCGCCGAACAGAAAGTCGCCGCCGCCCGCCTGCAGAGCTTCGGCGCGTCGTACGCGGCGCCGGTTGCGAGCAATGCAGCAGAAGCGGGTCGCGCCAAAAACCGTCGCGTCGAACTGGTGTCGTTTTGAACGCGCGCATGTGTCTGGTCGCGCTGATGCTGGCGCTTCCTGCAGCCACAGCCATCGCATGCGGACCGGCCAAGGGTCCGCTGCAAGCCGGCGGGCAAAGGGCGGCGGTTATGACGAAGTGCCGGTCATCGCCGCCCCCTGTCGATGTCGTGAACATCCCGCTACGGGCGGGCCTGGTTCTGTTCACGGGGGTCACGCGCCCCGCTGGCAACATCCAGACCACGCTGCGCGTCACGGCGGTGACGCCGACGTCGCTCAAGCTGGTTTTTACCGGAAAGCAGGCCGATGGCAGCCCACTCACCACCACGCGCACCGTACGCCTGCAGGACATCGCCGACGCGCGCGGTATCAGGCCCAACTTTGTCGATGGGGCCACCGAGTTCTTTCCGGGCAATACCGCGTTCGGCACTTCCACCCAGGTGCTGGGTGAGCTGAAACGCTCCGGCAGCACCGAGCTCACTATCGATGTCGGTGGCTTGAGCATGGGCACCGGCGTGGCTGGCGCGGGCCTGGGGCGCGAACTCGACGGCATGCTGGGTGAAATGGGCGGCTTCGCCGCCATTTCCGAAGCGCTGGAAGGCGCTGCAGCGCGCGGCGCCATCAGCGAGAGCGAGCGCGCCGATGCGGCCGGCACCATGGCCGAGATCGATCAGCTGCAGATGGCCGCGGGGACCTTGCGCTCCGGCGGCAAGACCACGCTGACGGTGCTGGTCAATGGCCAGGAGCGAGAGCTCCCGGGGGTGATCGCCAAGGGCCGCATCCAGACCGACAAGGAAGCCCATGACGTGGAGCTGGTGTTCCTGGACGATCCGGCCAATCCGTTGACGCTCCGCAGCCGGATTGGCAGCGAACGGACGGTGTTGCTACGCATCAACTACCCGGTGGCCAAGTAATGTGCATTCGGCTTTGCTTGCTGGTGGCCGCTTGCTTTCTTCTGCCTTGCCATGCGAGCGCGGCGATCGCCCGCATCCCGCTGAAACAGGGCACGGTCTATACGCATGCAGTGGCGTTTCCCGCCGGTGACGAGGAACACATCACAACGCTCACTGCACTCGACGACCAATCGGCTACCTTCACCGTGGAGTTCCGCTCGCTCAAGGATCCCACGCTCAACCAGACCTTTATACGCCGCGTGCGCCGGAAGGATCTCGCGGAGGGGCATCGCATCAATCACGTGTTCCAGCCCGGCGATCCGGAGTCATTCCCGGGGTCCACGTTCATGCATCTGTCCGCGGCCGCGCTGGACGAGCTGAAGCGAACCGGCGAGACCGCCATGGTGTTCGGCGACCTGAAGGACTATCAGGGCATGGCGGCGTCGGCGTCGATGTTCACGATGATCACGTCGGGCCGCAAGTATTTCCGCGGGGTCCTCAAGCGTGTCGGGAACGGCAGCGTCGAGATCCCGGTGCTGGTCAACGGCAAGCGGGAACTTCTGCCGGCGATCGAGGCGAAAGGCAGCGTCAGCGTCGGCGGCGATGAAATAAAGAAGCACATATGGTGGCTGGACGATCCGGACAATGCGATCAGCCTACGCGCCGGCCAGGGCAAGATCATCGGACAACTGGTCCGCATCGACTTCCCGGTCGCCATGCCAATGGCGACGCAGCTCCAGTTTGCGCTCGCCGGTGGCGTCGTTGGCGTCGGTAGCCTCGGTGGCGTTGGTAGCCTCGATGGCGTCGGTAGCCTCGGTGGCGTCGGTGGTGCCGGTGGTGCCAATGGTGCGGGTGGCACCTGTCGCGCCAGCTTGAGCGGCATCTACTTCGACTTCGCGCAGGCCACGCTCCTGCCGCAGTCCACGGGCACGCTGCAGGCCGTCGCCGAGGTGATGACCGCCAATCCCGGCTGGTCGTTGCGCATCGAAGGCCACACCGACAATGTCGGCGGCGGCGCCTTCAACCTGACACTTTCGCAGCGTCGCGCCGCGGCGGTGCGGGACGCATTGATCGCGCAATTCAAGGTGCCTGCCGCCCGGCTGGCGGCAACCGGCTTCGGCTTGACCAGGCCGGTCGCCAGCAACGGCAGCCTGGTTGGCCGTGCCGCCAACCGCCGCGTCGAACTGTCCCGAACCTGCCCATGACCCTGACCGAGGCCCACATGAAACGCCAACCTACCTTCCTTGCCACCCTTGCACTGCTCAGCGTCGCGCTGGCGGCGTGCAACAAGCCGGCCACAGCGCCGGGCACGGCGACCGGTGGCCTCGCCGACTCGGCCGATACGGCCGCGGCGGACCTGTCCGGCACGCAGGCGAATGCAGCGCCCGATCCACACGATCCGTGCCGGCTGCTGACCGTCGCGGAAGTCGAAGCGGTGCTCGGCTCGAAGCTGGTCGGACCGCCCTATCGCGGCTCCAACCCGATCGGGAGAGGCGCCCTTTTGCCGGAAGATGACGGTCCGGTGTGCTGGTATGTCGGCAAGGACAACCGCAACGTCACCGTAATGGCCTACTGGGAAGACGCGGGCGCCATTTCCGGGGGCGTCAGCGACGCACTGGCCAAGGCAGAAGGCGCCAGCAAGGGAATGCTGAAGCTCCAGGACGGCACGGAGCTGGTCGGCGACTGGGACGAAGCGAGGGTGCGCGGTTGCTGCGCCTTCCAGGCGATGCTCGGCGACGCCTCGGTCGAGATCGAGTTCGGCGGCAGCCAAGCCACGGAGGCGCAAGCCGGGGAACTGGCGAACAAGGCGCTCGCGCGGCTTACGCAACCGCTCGCGGTGAACGGCATGGCCGGCAACGCCGCAGCGCAGAAGCGGGAGGACGCACGATATGCCCCGGCAGAGGGTTGCGCA
>JAJAZH010000325.1 GCA_026785815.1 Ramlibacter sp.
CAGGAAGATCCAGACAAACAACACCAGCGCGAGTGGCGCCACCAGCTTGCGGCTGTGGGCGTTGTGCACGATCCCCTTGGCCTGCGAGTCGACCATCTCGACCAGGATCTCCACCGCGGCCTGGAACCGGCCCGGCACGCCCGCGGTTGCCTTGCGCGCCGCCAGCCACAGCAGCCAGCAGCCCAGCACGCCGGTGGCGACCGAGAAAAAGATGGAGTCGAAATTGAAGACCGAAAAATCGACGACGCTGGCAGCCTTGTGGTTCTGCAGGTGCGTCAGGTGGTGAATGATGTATTCACCCGAGGAAGGTCCTTGTTCAGCGGCCATTTTTCTTCTTCAGTTCTTCAATTAGCACGGGTCCGGCGACTGCCCTTGGGGACATACGCCAGAGCGATCCAGTACACCTTCATCGTCAGCACCAACCCGACCAGCAACGCCGGCCAGCTCAACTCAGACACCCACCTTGGCGCGACCACCAGCATGGCCACCGTCAAGGCGATCTTGACCATCTCCCACAACATGAACCCGAAGGCCGCGGTGCCGGCATTCAGTGACGAAAACCGACCGGTCAGTCCACGCGCAAAAACGGCCGCGGGAATCACCACGGCCAATGCGCCGTATCCGGCGGACCACCCGACGTTTTGCCTTCCGGTCAGGCCCCAGGCGGCCAGAGCCACCCCCAGACCGACCGCGACCTGCCCTGCAATCACCCACCAGGGAGAGACCGATGGGTTTTCTTCGCGGACCCGGCGCGCCTCCTCGGCGGTCAGGCTCCGGTACGGCAGTTCGTCTTGCGATCCGGGCAGTTCAGTCAGCGCGGGGATTGTTTTCATCATCTGTCGCCCCGTTTTCACCGGCCTGAATTGACCAAAGCCTCTGATTATAAGTAAAAACCCACGGCTGATTCCGATACCCGGACGGACTGTCCGACCAACTCCCGGTGCACAACAGTTTCGCCCGCATCGCACAATGCGCGGGTTCTTCTATTTGGGACCGACATGCGCCACGCCAGTCTTTTTCTCCACCTCGCTGCCGCCATCTTCTGGATGGGAGGCATGGCCTTCATGGTGCTGGCACTGCGGCCGGTCCTGACCGACCTGCTGCAACCACCGCAGCGGCTGCCGCTGATGGCAGCGGTGCTCAAGCGCTTCTTCGCCGTGGTGATGGCGAGCATTGCCGTGCTGCTGGTGACCGGCATGTACCTGTTGCTCGGCACCGGGATCAGCAAGCCGCCGCCGGGCTGGCACGCCATGGCCGGACTCGGGCTGGTCATGATTGTGGTGTTCGGCCACATCTATTTATCCCCGTACCGCAAGCTGCAGCGCGCCGTGGCGGCGGCGGACTGGCCGGAAGGCGGACGACGCGCCGGCCAGATCGCGCTGCTGGTCAAGATCAACCTCGGTCTGGGCTGGCTGGCGATCGCCGCGGTGGTGCTCTGGCGGTGAGAGTCGCTGGGAACTCCGCGGCGCTGGCGCTGCTGCTCGCAACTGCGTGCACGGCGGGTGCTGCGGCGGGTGCCAACCCGTATTACGACGCCGCCAAGCCGCACCACACGCCGGATGGCTTTCGCAACAACGACGGCGGCCAGATCAACAAGCCTTTGAGCGATCTGCTGCGCTGGCGCTGGCAGGCGATCCGGGACGACCTGCCGCCCGCGCCGGCGCAACCGGTGCAAAGCGTGCTGCCCGAACTGGCGCGGCTGCAGGCCAACAGCGGCAACGGCTCGCCGCCGGCTAATCCCGCCGGCGCCAGCGTGCCGTCCGCGACCTGGATCGGTCATGCCACCGTGCTGATGCAAAGCGGCGGGCTGAACATCCTCACCGACCCGGTGTTCAGCGAGCGCGCTTCGCCAGTTCAGTTCGCGGGTCCACGCCGGGCGCAGCCGCCTGGCATTGCACTGGCGCACCTGCCCCGGATCGACGTCGTGCTGATCTCGCACAACCACTACGACCACCTGGACCGCGCCAGCGTCGTGCTGCTGTCGCAACGCTCGCAAGGCCAGACCCTGTTCCTGGTTCCGCTGGGACTGAGGCCCTGGTTCGAGCAGCAGGGGATCCGCAATGTGGTCGAGCTGGACTGGTGGGAAGCGCACCAGCACCGGCGGGTCGAATTCCGAATGGTTCCGGTGCAGCATTGGTCGGCCCGCAGTCTGGGCGACCGCAACCAGACGCTATGGGGCGGCTGGGCCGTTTTCGCGTCCGACCTGCATTGGTATTTTTCCGGGGACGCCGGATACAGCCGCGATTTCGCCGACACCCGGGAGCGCTTTGCCCCGCGCCAGCGCGATGGCGGGTTTGACCTCGCGCTGCTGGCCATCGGTTCTTACGAGCCGCGCTGGTTCATGCAGGAGCAGCACATCAACCCGGCCGAAGCGGTCAAGGCCCACAAGGACCTCGGCGCTCGCCGTAGCCTGGGCATCCATTGGGGGACTTTCAACCTGACCGACGAAGCGCTGGACCAGCCGCCGCGTGACCTGGCGCTGGCGCGGCAAGCCGAAGGCGTGGCGGAGCAGGATTTTTTCCTGCTCCGGATCGGTGAAACCCGCTGGCTGGAGCCACGCAAGAACGGACAATTGCTGCCATGAACGACGTTTCCATTGCCCCGCTTCCCTGCTACCTCAACGGCGAATTCTCCAACCTGCGCGACGCCAAGGTCAGCGTGCTCGACCGTGGCTTCATCTTCGGCGACGGCGTCTATGAAGTGGTCCCGGCATACGCCGGCCGGCCGTTCCGCTTCGACGAGCACATGCAGCGCCTGGACCGCAGCCTGTCCGAGCTGCGGATCCGCAATCCGATGAGCCACTCCCAGTGGCGCGAACTGATGCTGCAGCTGATCGCGGCCTATGCCGCAGAAATGGGAAAGACTGCGCAGGAGACCGACCAGATGGTCTACATCCAGATCACGCGCGGCGTGGCCATGCGAGACCATGTGATGCCGCCCGGCCTGACCCCGACCGTGTTCGTCACGACCAACCGGATGTACATCTATCCGGAAGCGGAACGGGCCCGCGGCGTGGCCTGCGTGACGGCCGACGACTTCCGTTGGAAGAAGGCCCACGTCAAGAGCACCAGCCTGGCCGGCGCGGTGCTGTCGCGCCAGCTCAGCGCCGACGTGGGCGCCAATGAGACCGTGATGTTCCGCGACGGTTTTCTCAGCGAGGCCGCGGCGTCCAACGTGTGGGTGGTGCAGGGCGGCAAACTGATCGGAACGCCCAAGGACAACCTGGTGCTGGAAGGGATCCGTTATGGCTTGTTCGAAACCCTTTGCCAGCAGGCCGGCATCCCGTTCGAGCTGCGCCGGATCGCGCGGGACGAGGTCTTCGCGGCCGATGAACTGTTGCTGTCGTCGGCGACCAAGGAGGTGCTCCCGGTGGTGAAGCTGGACGACCGGACCATTGGAAACGGCCGGCCCGGCCCCATCTACCAGCGCCTGTATGCCGGCTACCAGCGCGCCAAGCTGGCCTGAACCCATGACCTCTGTCCCGCCCCTGCCCGATCCTGCATTCGCCGCGCCGGACCCGCGCCGCGATTCGCTGATCGACTACCCGTCGCAGTTCCCGATCAAGGTGATGGGCTTGAACGCGGACGGCTTCGTGCACGCGGTGACGCTGATCGCCCGCCAGTTCGACCCCGGCTTCGACGCCACCAGCGTCGAGTTGCGTGACAGCAAGGCCGGCAA
>JAJAZH010000326.1 GCA_026785815.1 Ramlibacter sp.
CCTGCGAACTCGGTGGTCACCACGCTGGCGGACGAGAAGCGGATCAACACCTTCATGCGCCTGGACAGCCCGGGCGTGATCGCCGGCCTGCGCCAGCAATTCCCGGAACTGCCGCAGCAGCCCGACGCCAAATCCGTGTTCAGCAAATTGCGCGAATTGCGCAACACCTGGTGAGTCGGCGCCGTCGGTCTGCCTGACCGAGCCAGCAAGTATTCACGTTGCCGGCGACGCGAATTCCGTCAGGCCGCCGAGGGCGCGAAACGCAAAGCCACGCCGTTGTTGCAGTACCGCTTGCCGGTCGGCCTGGGGCCGTCGTTGAAGATGTGGCCCTGGTGCCCTTCGCAACGCGCGCAGTGGTATTCGGTGCGGGGAATGATCATCTTCAAGTCGGTTCTGGTGGCGACCGCATCCGGCAGCGCCGTGTGGAAGCTCGGCCAGCCGGTGCCGCTTTCGTATTTGGCCAGCGCTGAGAACAGCGGCAGGTCGCAACCGGCGCAGTGATAAGTGCCGGCACGCTTCTCGGCATTCAATGCACTGGATCCGGGCCGTTCCGTGCCTTCTTTTCGCAGCACGTCGTACTGGGCCGGCGCCAGGCGCTTTTTCCACTCGGCGTCGGTCAGGCGCAGCTTTTCCGGTGCCGCCGCGGAGGCTGCGACGGCCTGGGTTCCCAAGCCAAGGAAAGAGAACAGTTTCATGGCGTCTCGTCGATTCATGGTGACTTCCCTGAGGACAGTGGAGTGATCTTCGCCGAATTGACCGCTCCATGTGTCGGTGCGGGTGCGATTCACCTACTGCCCAGCCAGGCTCAGCACCGCCCGCCGGGTGCCACCGCCGCCGACGTTGACGCCCTGCGCAACCAGCGCCGCTTCGATGCCGCCAATCGCGCCCAGGATCATGGCGGGGTTGCAGTCACCCAGGTGGCCGATCCGGAAAGCGCGTCCGGTCATCGGTCCCAGGCCACCGGCGATGGCGACCTGGAACCGTTCGCGTGCGACAGCGCGCAGCGCCTCGACGTCGATGCCGCCAGCAACGCTGATGGTGGTGACCGAGCGCGAGCGGCTGGCCGGCTCCTGCGCAAAGAAATCCAGCGCGCCGCCCTCGCGCCAGCCCTCGACCGCAGCGTGCACCGCGCGCGCCAGCTGTTCGTGCCGCAACCAGACCGCCTCCAGCCCTTCGCCGAAGATCAGGCCCAGCGCCGCCTCCATTCCCAGCAGCAGGTTCTGCGGCGGTGTGCCGCAGAATTTGCGGTACGAGAGGTCGTGTTTGCGGCGCACCCAATCCCAGTAAAAACGCGGCGAGGTGTTGCGCTGCGCCAGCGCGAAGGCGGCCGCGTTGACGGCCACGAAACCGACGCCGGGCGGGCACATCAACCCCTTTTGCGAAGCGCCGACAGCCACGTCCACGCCAAGGGCGTCCATCGAGAACGGCACCGCGCCCAGCGAGGCCACGACGTCGACCACCAGCAGTGCCGGATGGCGGGCGGCGTCGAGGGCGCGCCGCATCGCGGCCGGGTCGCTGGTGACGCCGCTCGCGGTGTCGGTGTGGACCGCGAACAGCGCCTTGATCGCGTGGCTGCTGTCGTCACGCAGGGCCTGCTCCACCGCGCCAGCGTCGATCGGCCAGCCCTCGCGCCACGGCGTGCGAACGACGCGCCGGCTCAGCGCCTCGGTCTGCACCGCCCACGATTCGCTGAAGTGACCGGTGCCCGCCACCAGCACCGACTCGCCGACTGCCGCCAGGTTCTCGACCACCGCTTCCCAGGCCCCATGGCCATTGGCCGCGTACATGAAGACATCCGCGTCGCGGGTGTCCAGCAGGCGCCGCAAGCCTTGCTCGCAGGCGGCGATGTTGGCGTCGACCCGCGGGTCGGCCAGGTCCATCGGCTGCGCGCTCATCGCCTGCAGCACGGCCTCGGGCAAAGGTGTCGGTCCGGGCGAATGCAGGAAGCGGCGGCCGGGAATGCGAAGGGAGGGTGGTGTCATGCGGGACTCGGAGCCGGGAGGTGGCAGCGATGGTACTGCGTCGCTGTTGCCGCTACAGTGCCGTAGCCCTTAGCCCGTATCCCGTGGGGCGTTGTCCGGAGGCCGTGATGATGATTCGCGCATGTTTCGCTGCCATCGCGCTGCTGGTTCTGGCGCCGGCGCTGGCGCAACAGACGAGCGGGCCTGCATGTCCGCCATCCGATCGAGCCTGCGTGATGCAGGCGGTCCGCAACCACGCCGTGCGTCGGGTCGACAGCTGGCAGGCGGAACTGGCCCGGCCCCTGGATGACCGCATCGGCGCCGCACCGCCACACCTCATCGAATACCTCACCCTGGACAACACCGTTCAGGGCATTGCGCAGCGGCCGCGGCCTGCTGTGCTGGAACCGGAATTCCTGGTCGACGTGAAGGCCGCGATCCGCGAGCTGCCGCCGCAGGTCTGGCGGCTGTTCCGCGAGCGGCTGATCGGCGTGTACTTTGTCGAGAATCTCGGAGGCACCGGCTTCAGCGACGCCGTGACCGACCGGGCCGGGAACCGGGTGGCCGGCTACATCGTGCTCGACGCCGCCGTGCTGCGGCCGCTGAAGGCCAACGCATGGGCCACATGGAAGGAGGGCACGCCGTTCAAGCCAAAAGCGGGATACGCCCTGGCGGCCCGGATCGAGGCCGAGGCCGGCGACAACCGCAAGAATGCAATCCAGTACATCCTGCTGCACGAGCTCGGGCACGTGTTCTCGGTCGGCAACGTCCTTCATCCGCCGTGGGAGCTCGAACCCAAGGACGTGCCGGTCTCCGCGGTGTATCCGTATTTCGACCTGTCCTGGTCGATCGACCGGCGGGCCAGCCGTTACGCGTCGCGGTTCGACAAGGAATTTCCGCAGCGGCGCAACGTCGCCTATTACTTCGGCGCCAAGCTGGCCTCGGCCGAGATGGCCGCCACCTACTCCAACCTCGAGCGGACCAATTTTCCGACGCTGTACGCCGCCACGCACCCGGGCGACGACTTCGCCGAGGCCTTTGCCAGCTACGTGCACGTCGTGCTGCAGCGGCGACCCTGGCAGATCACGATCTCCAGGGACGGCAAGACCGTCAAAGTCTTCACCCCGTGCTGGGACGAGCCGCGCTGCGCCGACAAGCGCAAGGTGCTGGAGCGGATCGTCGGTCGCTAGCAGTTGCGCGCCGGATCATCGTTCAGGCGACGCGACGCGCTGCAACCGCCCGGGCGATGTCCGGCGGCAGGCGCTTGAGCAGCCAGCGGATCGCCAGCGGCACCAGCACCAGGTCGTCGGCAAAGCCGATGAAAGGCAGCACGTCGGGGATGAGGTCGATCGGCGACAGCACGTACAGCACCAGAAACACAGTGCTGAGCTTGAGCCAGCCCGGAGCCGCCGGGTGCCGCAGCGCGAACCACAACTGGCGGGCATCGCCGCGCAGCACGGCCCACAGCAGGGGCAGACGTTTCCACATGGCGAGCTCCTTGGTCTGAAAAGTGCGCCCCGAAATGGGCAATGCGGCGCAGATGGCGCCGTCGCCGCGTTCTGCAAGGGCTGACACAGCGGCGTTACATTGCGCTTCGATGGCCCGCGACCGCGCCTGGTCGCTCAGGTCGGTTCGAAATCGATGAAGCTCTGCGCCGCATCGACCGACACCAGGCGGACCCGTAACGTGTCGCCGACATCCAGTCCTTCGAAGCCGCGCACCAACCGGCCTTCCAGCAGCGGCTGGCTGATCCGCACGAAGGTGCCCTTGGCCGCGGCGCCGGTGACGAGGGCGTCGAAGGTTTCGCCGAGCCGGTCGCGCAGCAACCAGGCCGCGGCCGCCTTCAGCACCTGGCGTTCGACCTTGTTGGCATTGCCTTCCTGCAGCGTGCACTGGCGGGCGATCCCGGCCAGTGCCTCGACCGAGTAGGGCGGCGGTTCGCCGGCCAGGGCAGCCTTGAGCAACCGCTGCGTCACCAGGTCCGGAAAGCGCCGGTTGGGTGCGGTGGAATGCGCGTAGTCGCTCACCGCCAGGCCGAAGTGCGCAAGGCTCCCGGCTCCGGCCCCGATCGCACCCGTGGCACCGATCGCACTGGCTGGGGCCGCGGCGTACTGGCCCGAGCCCAGCAGCTTCACCACCGACAGGGACAGATCCGCAAAGCCGGCCGGGTCGGCCTGCTGCCGGTCGCGCAAGAACCGGTCGAGGGCGAGCGCATCGGGCTCCACAGGCAGCTGCACGCCGTGGCCGGCCGCCAGCGCCATGATCCGGTCCCAGCGCCGCGGCGCCTGCAGCACCCGGCGCAGCGAAGGGAAGCCCTTGTGCGCGAGAAAGCGCGCGGCCGCGCCGTTGGTCGCGATCATCAGGTCGGCGATCAGGTCCTTGGCCCGGTTCTTTTCGTCGGCGCGCAGGTCTACCAGCTGACCGTCCTTGAGCACCGGACGCGCGGAAACCGTCTGCACGTTCAGGGCGCCCCGCTGCTGGCGCCACTGCCGCAGCCGGGTGGCCACGTTGTCGTGCAGGCGAAGCTGCGCTTGCAGTCCCGGCACGCTCGCCAGGTGTTCCACCAGCTGTTCTGACGGCGACCCATCGCCGTCCAGCCAGGCCGCGACGCTGTCGTAGGTGAGCTTGGCCCGGTTCAGCACCGCCGCGCGATAGATGTCGGAGCTCGACACCGTGCCGTCGGCCTGCACCTGCATGTCGACCACCAGCGCCAGTCGCTCCTGGTCCTGGTGCAGTGAAGTGAGATCGGTGGACAGCGTTTCCGGCAGCATCGGGAACACGCCGGCCGCGGTGTAGACCGACGTTGTGTTGACGCCCGCATGGCCGTCCACCGCGCCGCCGGGCCGCACCATCGAATCAACGTCGGCCACCGCCACCAGCAGGCGCGTCGCGCCGTCGGGCAACGCTTCGGCCACGCTCAACTGGTCGAGGTCGCGGGTGTCGTCGTTGTCGATCGAAAACCAGGTCAGCTGACGCAGGTCCCGAATCGAGCCGTTGCGTTCGGGTCCGGCCTGGCGGGCGGCCTCGACCTCGCGCAAGGCCTGCGGTGCGAAGACGGGCAACAGCCCACGCGAGCGCATCGCCTCGACGGCGATCTGGTGCAGATTGATGGGTTCCATGATGTTTCGGTGGACGGCGCATTCACTGTAACGCTGCCCGCTTCATGGAGCGATCTTCGGTGGTCATGCCGGCGCCGCCGCCGGCTCGCCTTCGTCCTCGAGCTGCTGCAGCAGGTAAAGCCGCTGGTACAGGCCGTTGTCGATGGCCATCAGCTCGCCGTGCTTTCCCGCTTCCGCGATCCGGCCGTGGTTGAGCACCACGATGCGGTCGGCGTCGCGCACGGTGGACAGGCGATGCGCGATGGCCACGATGGTGACGCGGCCACGCAAGGCCGACAAGGCGCGCTGCACCACCTGCTCGGTCTCCGAATCGATGTGCGAAGTGGCCTCGTCCAGGAACAGGATCCGCGGCTGGCCCGCCAGGGCGCGGGCGATCGCGAGCAACTGCTTCTGGCCGACCGACAGCCGCGCGCCGCCTTCACCCAGCGGCGTGTCGTAGCCGCGCTCGAGCGCCGCGATGAAGTCGTGGGCATGGGCGGCGCGCGCCGCCGCTTCGATCTGCGCGTCGTCCAGCTCGCGGCCCATCGCGATGTTTTCGCGGGCGCTCGCCGCCAGCAGGAAAGGGTCTTGCGGCACCAGGCCGACACGGCTGCGGAAGTGGTCTTCGCCAATCGCCTCGACTGCCGTCCCATCGATGCGAATGCTGCCAGGCCGCGCCGGATAGAAGCGCAGCAGCAGCGACAACAGCGTGCTCTTGCCGCTGCCGGTGTGGCCGACGATGCCGTAGAAGCTGCCGGGCGCGATCTGCAGGTTCACATCGTGCAGCACCCGCCGGCCGGGCAGGTATTCGAAATCCAGCCGCTCGATGCCGATGCCGCCAGCGGTCACCTGGCCGTGGTCCACCGCCACCGGCGCCTCCGCCTCCTTGAGCAGCGTGTTGACGCGGGCAGCGCTGACCATCGCCTGCTGCAACTGCGAGAACTGCATCGTGATCTGGGTCAGCGGCTCCACCACCCGGCCGATGTAATTGATGAAGGCATAGAGCACGCCCACTTCCAGTGCGGTGAGCGCCACCCCCTGGCCGCGGGTTCCGAACACCCAGATCACCACCGCGATCAGCAGCACGCTCATGAAGTCCAGCACCGGCCGCAGCAGCCAGGCGTTGGCCCGCAAAGCGGAGTGCCGGGTCCGGTAGTGCGCCTGGTTCAGGTCGGCGAAGCGCTGGTTGAAGCGGGCGGTGGCGTTGCTGGCCTGCAGCACCGGCATGCCGTTGATGGATTCCGCCACCTGCGCGTTGATCTCGCTGCGCAGTTCGCGCATCCGGGTCACCGCCGGCGCGGAAAATGCCTGGTAGACGACGATGACCAGCACCACCACCGGCACCAGCGTCGCCACGATCAGCATCAGCCGCCAGTCCAGCCAAAGCATCGCGGCCAGGGCGCCCAGCAGCACGATCACGCTATCGAGCATCACGAACAGCACCTGCACATAGAGCGTCTTCACGGCTTCGGTGTCGTTGGTGACGCGGCTCACCAGCTGGCCGGTGATGGCGCGATCGAAAAAGCTCATCGGCAGGCGCAGCACGTGGCGGTAAACGGTTTCGCGGATGCGCCGGACCGAGCGCATCGCCAGCCCGGACAGCCGCGTCAGTTGCAGGTAGCGCAGCCAGCTGGCTGTCATCCCGGCCAACAGCGCGCCGATCAGCAAGGCGGCGATGGCCGGAATCTGCGCGTTGCGGGGCAACAGGTAGTTGTCGATCAGGTACTTGCCGGCCAGCGGCCCCAGGGCTTCCAGCAGGGCGGCCACGGTCAGCCAGGCGACAGCGCGCAGCACATGGCTGCGCTCGGGCGCGGCCGCCCGCAGCAGCAGGCTGGCGGCGTCGCCCAGGGGGGCGCTGCGCGGCAACGGAGGCGCCAGCGGCGCGGCCGGGCTCAGGGATTCAGCTGGCATCGAGGCTCGCCTCCAGTTGCTGGTAGCGCCACTGGCGTGCATACCAGCCGTTGCCGGCGACCAGCGCGGCGTGGTCGCCACGCTCGGTCACCCGGCCGTCCCGCAGCACGATGGTCTGGTCGGCATCGGCCACGGTGCTCAGGCGGTGGCTGGCGATGATGACAGTGCGGCCGACCCGGGCCGCGCGCAGGTGCCCCAGGATGCGCGCCTCGGTCTCGGTGTCGACGGCCGACAGCGCGTCGTCCAGCAGCAGCAGCGGAGCGTCGGTCAGCAGCGCCCGGGCGATGGCCACCCGCTGGCGCTGGCCGCCGGACAGCGTCACGCCGCGCTCCCCGACCGGCGTGTCGTAGCCTTTCGGCAGTCCCAGGATGTCTTCGTGCACGGCGGCCAGCTTCGCGGCCGACTCGACCTCCTGGCGGGTCGCACCGGGCCGCGCCAGCGCGATGTTTTCCGCCACCGAGGCCGAGAACAGGAAGGCTTCCTGCGGCACCCACGCGATCGCCCCACGCAGGGCGTCCAGTGTGTAGTCGTGCAGATCGGTTGCGTTCCAGCGGCAACTGCCGCTGGCCGGTGCATCGTGTCGCAGCAGCAACCGCAGCAAGGTCGACTTGCCGGCGCCGGTGGGGCCGACCAGGCCCAGCGTGCGGCCTGGGTGCAGCTCCAGCGACACGCCGTCGAGCGCGGGTCGCGGCTGGCCGGGATAGCTGAAGCGAACATCGCCGAGCACCAGCGGTCCCGGCGTCAGCGTCGCTACGGTGCCGTGGTCGTCCACCGTCAGCGGCGCATCGAGCACCGGTTGCAGCCGGTTCCACGCGGCCTTGCCGCGCTCCAGCAGCGACAGCACCCAGCCGGCCGCGAACATCGGCCAGATCAACTGGCCCAGGTACAGGCTGAAAGCCGTGAGCTGGCCGATGGTGAGCTGCTGCTGCCAAACCAGCCAGCCGCCGACGCCCAGCGTCAACGCGGTGGCGGTGGCCAGGGTGAAGCCGACCGCCGGCTCGTACGACGCCTCCCAGCGCTGCGCGTCGAAGCTGGCGTCGGCCGCGGCACCGGCCAGGCTGGAGAACTGCGCCTCGCTGCGCGCCAGCAGGCCGAGCGCGCGAACGGTCCGCACGCCCGTCAGCGTCTCCTGCACGTGGTCGTTGAGCGTGCCGAAGTGCTCGAGCGAGAGCCGCGAGGCCTCGTGCACGCGCCTGGAAATCCACCAGAAACTCACCGCCATCAACGGAAAAGGCAGCAGCGCGATCGCCGCCAGCCGGGCATCGACTCCCACGGCCATCATCGCCACCACCAGCAACAGCGTCACGCTGCCATCGAAGCCCGCCAGCATCGCTTCGCCGGCCGCCATCTCCACCGCGTCGATGTCGTTGGTGGCCAGCGCCATCAGGTTGCCGGTGCGGCTGGTCTGGAAGAAAGCCGGCCCCTGCAGCGCGAGCCGTGCATACAGGCGCTGCCGCAGCTCGACGCCGAGCTTGAACGACGAGGCGAACAGCTGCAGCCGCCAGCCGGCGCGCAGGAAATAGATGACGACGCCGGCCGCCAGCATCCACGCCAGTTCCTGCAGCAAGGCCGAGTCCTGCAACTTGTTGGCCACCAGCTGGTCGATCACGCGGCCGATCTGGTAGGGGATCCACACGGTCAGCACTGCGATGCCGGCCAGCATCGCGCCCGACGACGCATAGGCCGCCGGGTGGCGACGCAGGAATTCGCCCACCAGTCGGTACAGCGACGGCGGCTTCCCCGCGGCAGCAGGAGCAGCATGAGCAGCAGGAGCAGCAGGAGCGGAAGAGGGCGTTTCAGCCACGATGTTGGAGCAGTTTGAGCAGTGCCCGCTTCTGGACCGCGTTGGCCGAGCGCCACGATGTCTTGGCCACCGCGATGAATTTTTCTTCCGCCGGGTCGGCCAGCTGGAGCTCGTCATGCGCCTGGTCCAGCCAGCCCGCCGCCTTGCCTGCGTGCTGCTCGACCTGGCGCGCCAGCTTGTCGCCGATCGGCCGCGAACTCTTGATCTGGCTCCACATGCTCGGCGAGATCTCCAGGCTGGCGGCGAACGCCTGGTCCAGCCCCTTGGGCGCCTCGCCCGCGCCGATGCGCTCCCGCAGGTAGTCCTGGTAGAGGGCGACGGTGTTGAGCCTGCGGGTGGTGGTGATGTTGGCCACGTGTGGAAAAACTGCGACAGCAAAAAGAATCGATTGTCGCGGCAGTTGACAAACTTAGTAAAGACTATTTACAGTCGGATCAGTGCCTCGAAAAAGGCGCACCTCTTTTTTGTTCAACCCCATTCAGGAGCCCCTCGTGACCTACCGCCCCGCCCTCAAGAACTGCCTGAGCCACCCAGTGGCCATGGCCGTCTTTGCGTGCGGCATTTCGCGCCGGCATCCGGGACCGGAAGACGTCTAGACGCTCTTCCATCTCTCTTTCGAGAGGCCCGGATTCCGCAAGGATCCGGGCCTTTTTGTTTTTCGCGTGATTCGTATGCAAACCACTTCGGGTGTGCCCAGGCAACACCAACAACACGTCGCCGGGGGAACGGCATGGCGGGATGTGCACGGGGTCGCTCCCCGTGTGCAGCGAGAGCACCTGGCGGGCCCCTGGCGCGCCACTCGCGTCCTGGACACAGCCGAAGTGGAAACCGACATCTTCATCAACTCAGGGGAGCAGCCATGCGCTTGCAACACTCAGCCCTCACCCTGGCCAGGCCGCGCAACCGCGTGGTGCAGGCCCTCGTGCGCGGCTTCCTTCGCGCGTTCGGCCGAACGCACCGCACCGGTGGGCGCCGGCGCGCCGATCTCGACCGGCTCGAGCTCGACCAACGGGTCCGGGAAGTCGGCGAGTGGTAACGCGCGCCAGTTCGTCTGGTGGATGTAGTGCGCCCCTCCCGACCCGAGCTTGACCCGGAGCGAACGCTGTAAGCGAATCCGACACTGGCGCGAGGTCCTGTCCGACAACACGGGGCCTGCCGGCCGTCGACGTCGCGCGGAAGGCGCTGACCGAACTGGCGGGCGTGAGCAAAAGCGAACTGACGGATGTGGACCAGGGCGCGTTCAATGACGCGGCCATGCGCGTGAACGCTACGCGCTGGGCGGCGATGCCGTCTGGCGTTGCCGCGAAACCGGCGATGCGTGGTCGTTCGATCGTCACCGTCGCCGGCCAGCCCGGCGAAACCTGCGTGCTGCTGGTGGATGCGAAGCGGGACGAGAAGAGATCAAAATCCGAAAGTGAATATCCGAGCGACCTCAGTACGGCCAGCCGTGCTTGGGGAGTTGCCTCGATTTCTCTGACGCTAGCTTCTGTAGGAAAGACGCCCGCAGCGGCGGTGACTTCGAAGACCTTGCTGCCCGCTGCGCCGCCGAGGGCACTCAACACAATGTTGGAGTGTGTGGAAACTACGAACTGGTTTTCCTTAGAGCTCGACAGGACGAGTTCGAGCAAAGCTTTTAGCGCAGTCGGATGCAGATCATTTTCAGGTTCGTCCATAAGGAAGAGTTTTCCTTTGGATATGGCAAGGTCGGCAAGGAGTGCCACGATGTTCGGTACTCCTTCGCCCATCTGATCAATGGAGATTGACTCTCCAGATGGCAAATACATACCCGGACGTTGTCCACCTGCGGACGGTATAGAGGTAACCACGAACCCGAGGATGCTTCGACACGCGTTGCTGTACTCCTCATAACCGGGAAACGCCGGATTCGATATTCGTGATAGACG
>JAJAZH010000327.1 GCA_026785815.1 Ramlibacter sp.
GCGCTACCGACAGCCCGGAGGAGGTCCGCGCCTGGTTCAACGCACGCGTCGGCAAGACGCAGCGGCTGTCGGGGCTGCGCTTCACCGGCGAGCTACCGCGCAGCGAGATCGGCAAGGTGCTCAAGCGCCAGTTGCGCCAGGCTTGGGCCGAAGCAGCGGTCGACCCCAGCGCCGCTCACGAATCCAGCAGGCCCCAGTGAAGCGCGGCCAGCGTCAGCTCCGACTGGTTCCCGGCTCCCAGCTTCTGCTTGATGTGGTACAGGTGGGTTCCCACCGTACTGGGCGACAGCTTCAGGTTGTCGGCGATCTGGGCGACGCTCATGCCCCTGGCCAGCTGGATGAAGACCGAGAATTCACGGCCACTGAGCAGATCGACGGGGCTGGCCCGCCCGTCCGCTTGCGACACAGCCAGGGCCTGCGCTGTCTGCCGATCGACATAGCGTTCGCCGCCGGCCACGGTCTTCACGGCCAGGATCAGTTCATCCGGCGCGCTGCGCTTGGCCAGATAGCCTAGCGCACCCGCGCGCAGCGCCCGCCGCGGATGCGCTGTGTCCTCGTAGGCGGAAAGCGCCAGCACCCGGGTGCGCCCGTCCTGCGCGAGGAGCCGCCGCACGGCTTCGATTCCACCCATGCCGGGCATCGAGAGATCCATCACCACCAAGTCGGGTCGCACTGTCGGGTAGAGCTGGCAGGCGGCCTCCCCATCTCCAGCTTCGGCAACGACGTCGATTCCTGCGTCGGCCAGCAGCATCCGGAAGCCCACGCGGACCACCGCATGATCGTCCACCAGCATGACCCGGATCATTGCGTCATCCCGGTTGCCAGCGGCAATGTCACCTGCAAGCGGACGCCGCGGGGCACGAGGTTTTCGATCACGAACTGTCCGCACTGGCCTTGCACCCGCTCGGCCAGCCAGCGCAGGCCATGGTGTCCGGGCCGCTGCTGCCAGTCGGCGGCCAGCCCTTCGCCATCGTCGCTCAGCGCCAGCACCAGACTCTCGCCGCAGCATTCCAGACTCAGCTCCAGCTGCCGCGCCTTGCCGTGCCGCAATGCATTCGTGATGCCTTCCTGGGCCGCGCGGTACAGGGCCAGCGCCGTCTCGGGCGTGAGCGGCGGCAAGTCCCCGGGCGCCAGGCTGAGTTCCAGCCGCACCTCGGGATGGGCCTCGCGGATCCTTGCCGCCAGGTCCATCAGCGCCTCCCCCAAACCAAAACTGTCCAGCAGCAGCGGCGTCAAGCGCGGGATCAGGCCATGCATGGCGTCGTACAGGCGCGAGGACTCATCGGCGATGAGCTGCGCTGCCCGGCCCGACTCGGCGTCGCGGCCCTTCACCCGCTGCGAGACCGACAGCGCGAGGCTGCGAATCGCCGTGACGGACTGCCCGAGCTCGTCGTGCAGTTCGCGGGCGATCATGCGGCGCTCCTGCTCGAGGCGTTGGTCGATCCAGCGCGTCAGTTCCCGGCTGTCGGAAAGCTGGCGTTCGGCGAGAACCGCCCGTCCCTGGGTCTCGATGTGATCGCGCAGCACCGACACCATGCGGTTGAAGGCCGCGCCGATCGCCGCCGCTTCAGTGCCCGCCAGTGGCGGCAACGACACGTCGAAACGGCCGGCCTCGAGCTGGACCAGGCCGTCGACGACGCACTGCAACGGCCGCACCGCCCGTCCGACCAGCCAGAAGACCAGCAGATTCACCGCCAGCAAGGCAGCCACCGCAATCAGGATCAAGAGCAGCAGCGAGTCCCAGGCGTCGAGCGCCGCGCGCGAGGCGTGGGCGCGCACCTGCAGCTGGCCGTCCTTGAAATCGTAGGTCTGGCTCGATGGCTCCGGCGAGATCATCCGCTCGAACCACCGCGGCGCGTCGCGTCCCGCCTTGTAGCGGGAGGGCGGTGACTGGTAAAGCGTTCGGCCTTGCGAATCCGTCAGGGTGATGTCGTTGGACCGGACCCTGCCGACGCCCCTGAGGAAGGACAGCATCGGCGGCGAGCCCTCGGCTGCGTGAACCACCGCGATGTGCTTGAGCAACTGCGCGGCCACCCGGTTGGCGGCAACCACCTCCTCGTGAACGGAGTCGCGCAGGTTGTCGATCTGAAGCGCCAGCAGGCCGGCCACGAACAGCAAGGTGAGCAAGCCGACGATCAGGTTGATTTTGAAGCGCAGACTCATGCCACCTGCGCCACTTGCGCCACTTGCGCCGCTTCGAAGCTGCCATGCGCAGCAAAGGAGCCGAACGCATCGACCATCACCAGCCACCGCGCGATCCCGCAAGCGCGCCGCAGTTGCCGCAAATCGGCCAGGAGATGGGCCGTGGTGTTGTCGGTGAGCCCAGCGGCGGGGCTACTGCGGCCGGAACCCCGCTGGTCGGGGCAGATCACGCGGTAGCGTTGCGGATCAAAGAATCGCGCCAGCAGGGGCGAGCAGCCAGAACCGGGGCCGCCGTGCAACACGAGCGCCGGCAACCCGTCCGCCCGCCCCCATTCCTGCACATGGAACAGATGGCCCGAGCCCACCGGCGGCATGAAGCGGCGCAGCGCGGGCAAGTCTGGATCAAGCGACGGTGGCAGCATGGGCTCTCCGATGGTATCGGCTGGCCTGCGCTGCACCGCACCCGCGCCAAATTCATGAAAATCATGAGGGTACTTTCCAGAACGGGGGCCTTTGCGGCGCAGGCCGCGTCGCCCACGATCCCCCAGGGACTTCCGTCCCCGTGAACGCCGGCTGGTGTTCGCGCCACGTTTTGACTGGAGATAAGCATGCAA
>JAJAZH010000328.1 GCA_026785815.1 Ramlibacter sp.
ACCAGGCCCAGGCCGACCCGCGGCAGCAACAGGTTGGAGCCGCCCCAGCGGCCATCGCCAGGCCCGAACAGGGAATCGCGCAGCACGCGCAGGAACACCTGGCCGCTGGCACGCGCTGCCGGGGTGTTGAGGGCGGACACGCACAGCGGCTCGATCAGCTGGTTGACCACACGGGGCGTGACCCGGTCGCACAGCTGCATGACAGTGGTTGCGCAAGCGCACTCGAAGCGCGCCAGTTGCCAGCGCAAGGACGCCGCCAGGATCGAGAACTTGTCCTGCACGCTCCATCCGCGCGCCGATGCGATGCCCCAAGCCGCGTCCAGGGGCGCCGGCCAGTCGGGCAGTGCCAGTCCGTCGCCGCCCGGAAAACGCAGGCTGAGCGGCAGGCGCAGCAACACCTCGCCGGGCTCGATGCCGACCGACCGCATCAGGCCCAGCGTCGCCGTGTAGGCGCCGATCAGGATGTGCTGGCCGTTGTCGAGCGTCACCGCAGTGCCGTCCGGCAGCACCGCCGGCAAGCTGCGGGCCCGGCCGCCGACAGCGCGCGAACTTTCGAAGACGGTGACCCGATGGCCGCGCTGCGTCGCGCTCACCGCGGCGGCCAGGCCGGCCCAGCCCGCGCCGATGATGGCGACGTTCATCGGATGCAAGCGGTGAGCGCGGAAGTCTTCACACCCGTCCCAGCGCCTGGACCTTCCAGGCCAGCCAGAACTTGCGCAGCGGCGTCAGGCTGACGCGCTGGTGCAGCACCTGGAAGCGGTCGTGCTCGATCTCCCGCAGCAGCGTGCGATAGATGCTGGCCATCATCAGGCCGGGTTTCTGCGAGCGGCGGTCGGCGGCGGGGAGCAGTGCCAGCGCCTCGGCATAAAGCCGCTGCGCCCGGTCGGCCTGGAACTTCATGAGTGCGACAAACCGATCGGAGTAGGTTCCAGCCAGGATCTCGTTGGCCTTGATGTCGAACTGCCGCAGCTCGCTCAGCGGCAGGTAGATGCGTCCGCGTCGCGCGTCTTCGCCGACATCGCGGATGATGTTGGTGAGCTGGAACGCGAGCCCGAGCCGGTGCGCATAGTCGCTGGTCTGCGGATCGGCCTGGCCGAAAATCCGCGCCGAGACTTCACCGACCACGCCGGCCACCAGGTGGCAATAGCGCTCCAGCCCCGGAAAATCGAGGTAACGGGTCTGGTCCAGGTCCATCTGGCAACCTTCGATCACCGCTTGCAGTTGCCGCTGCTCGATGCCGTAGGACTGCGCCGCCGGCATCAGCGCCTTCATCGCCGGATGACTCGGTTGGCCGGCAAACGACTGTGCCACCTCCGACTGCCACCACGCCAGCTTGGTTCGCGCCACGCCCGGGTCCGAAACCTCGTCGACCACGTCGTCCACTTCGCGGCAGAACGCATAGAACGCGGTGATCGCGGCGCGGCGCGGCGGCGGCAGGAAGAGAAAGGCGTAATAGAAGCTGCTGCCGGAAGCCGCTGCTTTCTGCTGCACGTACTGTTCGGGGGTCATCTAGCGGCGGATTGTCCCATCCTGACGCTGCGCCACAGCATCGGCGGCAGATCGCTGGCGCGCAGCGCCGGCCGCCCGGAAAAGGTGTCGAAGCCGATGGCTTCGATGCGGTCGAGCACTCGCAGGCCGCCTTGCACCACCAGCCGCAGCTCCCAGCCGGCACGACCCGGCACCCGGTGCACGATGCCAGCGCCCCTGTCCATCAGGCTGCGGGCCCAGCTGGAGAGATCGGCGATGAGCCTGGGCGCGCCGCGGTCGCCGGGCCAGGATGCCGGCTGGTCCGGATCCATTCCGTGGGCGATCAGGTCCTCGGTCGGCAGGTAATAGCGGCGCCTGGCCACGTCGCTGCCCAGGTCCTGCCAGAAGTTGATCAACTGCAGCGCAGTGCAGACCGCATCGCTCTGCGCCTGTGCCTTGTCATCGGCGATGCCATAGAGATGCAGCAGCAGGCGCCCAACCGGGTTGGCGCTGCGCCGACAGTAGTCGAGCAGTTCTGCGCGGTTGGCATAGCCGGCGCTGTCGCGGCTTTTCACGACGTCCTGCTCGAACGCGTCGAGCAGGTCGGCCAGCAAGGCGTGGGGCAGGCTGAAACTTCGGACAGCCTCGCCCAGCGCGGCGAACACCGCTGGCCAACGGCCGCTGCCTGGGCGTCCGGAAAAGCAGTCCGCCAGATCGTCGCGGTAGACGGATAAGTCGGCCAGGCGTTGCGCGGCCGGGGCGTCGCCCTCGTCGGCAATGTCGTCGGCGGTGCGAGCAAAGCCGTAGATCGCTGCCACTGGCGCGCGCAGGTGCGGCGGACAAAGCCACGACGCGACCGGAAAATTCTCGTAGTGATCCACCCCTTGGGGCGACCCGCGCATTCTCTTGTTCACCTGGCCATTGTCGCTGCAGCAAAAGGGCTCGTCGGGCCGGGGTAAAATACGCAGTTGACCGGATTTGGCGCGCAGTCGGGGAGTCCCCGGTGGCAGCCTGCTGTTTTCAGCTCGGCGCGGGTGGCGAAATTGGTAGACGCACCAGGTTTAGGTCCTGACGCCAGCAATGGTGTGGGGGTTCGAGTCCCCCCCCGCGCACCATGCTTTTATGAGACTTTGCGGGACAGACCCTGAGCGCTGGCCGGATATTTTGAAAACATTGAGGAAGCCCATCATGGCAGTGACCGTTGAAACCCTGGAAAAGCTCGAACGAAAAATCACGCTGACACTCCCCGTCAACGTGATCCAGTCCGAAGTCGATTCGCGCCTCAAGCGCCTGGCGCGCACCGTCAAGATGGACGGCTTCCGTCCCGGCAAGGTGCCGATGACCGTGGTCGCGCAGCGCTATGGCTACTCGGTGCACTACGAAGTCATGAACGACAAGGTCGGCGAAGCCTTCGCCCAGGCCGCCAACGAAGCCAAGCTGCGGGTCGCCGGCCAGCCGAAGATCACCGAGAAGGAGCAGTCGCCCGAGGGCGAACTGGCCTTCGACGCCGTCTTCGAGGTCTTCCCCGAAGTCAAGATCGGCGACCTGAGCAGCGCCGAGGTGGAGCGCGTCACGGCCGAGGTGACAGATTCCGCGATCGACCGCACTGTCGACATCCTGCGCAAACAGCGCCGCACCTTTGCCCAGCGCCCGCAGGACGCGGCGGCGCAGGAAGGGGACCGCGTGACGGTCGACTTCGAAGGCAAGATCGACGGCGAGTCGTTCCAGGGTGGCAAGGCCGACGACTTCCAGTTCCTGGTCGGCGACGGCCAGATGCTCAAGGAATTCGAGCAGGCGGTCGGCGGCATGAAGATCGGCGAAAGCAAGACCTTCCCGCTGGCGTTCCCGGCCGATTACCACGGCAAGGACGTGGCCGGCAAGCAGGCCGACTTCATGGTCACCGTCAAGAAGATCGAGGCCGCCAACCTGCCCGAAGTCAATGAGGCCCTGGCCAAGTCGCTCGGCATCGCGGATGCGACGGTGGATGGCCTGCGCGCCGACATCAAGAAGAACCTGGAGCGCGAGGTGAAGTTCCGCGTACTGGCCCGCAACAAGCAGTCCGTCATGGACGCGCTGGTGGCGAAGTCCGAGCTGGACCTTCCGAAGTCGAGCGTGCAGGCGGAAGTCGATCGCATGATCGAAGGCGCCCGCGCCGACCTGAAGCAGCGCGGCATCAAGGACGCCGACAAGGCTCCGATCCCGGAAGAAATGTTCCGTCCGCAGGCCGAGCGCCGGGTGCGCCTGGGCCTGGTGGTCGCGGAACTGGTCCGCGCCAGCGAGTTGAAGGCCCGCCCGGAGCAGATCAAGAGCCATGTGGAAGAGCTGGCGGCCAGCTACGAGAAGCCGGAAGACGTGGTGCGCTGGTACTACAGCGACAACCGCCGGCTGGCGGAAGTCGAAGCCATCGTGATCGAGAACAACGTCACCGACTTCGTGCTCGGCAAGGCCAAGGTCAGCGACAAGTCGATCTCCTTCGAGGACCTGATGGGGCAGCAGGCCTGACGCCACGCCTTGCGCCGATGGGGCTTGTGCGGACCTTGCAGTCCGGGGCACAAGCCCCATCTGCTTTAGTGCTTTCCAATTTCGCTACAGTAGCCACAGACAACCGGAGTGATCCCCATGAGCGCACTTGAAACCCAGGCCCTCGGCATGGTGCCGATCGTCATCGAGCAGTCCGGACGCGGCGAGCGTTCTTACGACATCTATTCGCGCCTGCTGCGCGAGCGGGTGATCTTCCTGGTCGGGCCGGTCAACGACCAGACCGCCAACCTGGTGGTGGCCCAGCTGCTGTTCCTGGAAAGCGAAAACCCGGACAAGGACATTTCGTTCTACATCAACTCGCCCGGCGGCAGCGTCAGCGCCGGCATGGCCATCTTCGACACCATGAACTTCGTCAAGCCGGACGTCTCCACCCTGTGCACCGGCATGGCCGCCAGCATGGGCGCGTTCCTGCTGGCCGCCGGGGCCAAGGGCAAGCGCTTCTCGCTGCCCAACTCCAAGGTCATGATCCACCAGCCGCTGGGCGGCATGCAGGGCCAGGCGACCGACATCGAGATCCACGCCCGCGACATCCTGAAAACCCGTGCCCAGCTGAACCGGATCCTGGCCGAGCGCACCGGCCAGCCGCTGGACAAGATCGAGCGCGACACCGAGCGCGACTTTTTCCTGGAAGCCGATGAAGCCAAGGCCTACGGCCTGGTGGACCAGGTCAGCTCCAAGCGGCCCTGAGCGGTGCAATGACGAATGACGGGTTCACGCAACGTCATTCGTCATCCGGTGCAGCCGGGTCATTTGTC
>JAJAZH010000329.1 GCA_026785815.1 Ramlibacter sp.
CCGAGCGTGTCGCGAATGCTGTCGCGGACCTTTCCGGTCTCGCCGGGCGAGAGCGGGACCAGCTGCTCGACGGCGCGCAGGATCCGGTATTTGTCGCGCAGGAAATAGAACAGCAGGAACAGCGTCACCAGAGCGGTGACGGCGATGTCCATCGCTTTCTGGAAGGCACCGCGCACGCCCTTGGCCACTTCCCCGGTGGCCTCCCTGACCTGTTCGTCGACGTTGATCTCGCGCTGGATCCAGCGGGTGACCGGTTCGAGCTGGGGGAAGCGCTCGATCACCAGCTTCCAGCGGTCGGTATCGAACAGCTTGCGCGCGGTCTCGAAGCTGTCGATCGCCTCGCTGCCCATCTGGCGCACCAGCAGCGTCGCCGGCAGCGCGATCGCGACCGTGACCACGATCACCGACAGCCCGGCGGACAGCGATGGCCATTTGCGCAACGAGACGTCGAGACGGTTGTGCAGAGGATGGGCCAGCACCGTGAGCACCAGCGCCCACGTGATCGCCGGGACGAAAGGCTCGACCAGCCACCAGCACAGCAGGCCGACGATCCCGGTAGCCCCGACCAGCACCAGCATCAGCAGGCGCTCGCGGGTGAGCCAGGGGTCGTGGCGGGGTTGCGGCAGCTGAGGTTTCAGGGGGGGTGCGGGCGAGGTGGAGATGGCGCATCGTACGACGCAATCGGGCGCTTGCGCAGGTCTGGCGACCACCGTTCCTGTTCGCGGTTCGGCGCACTTACAATCACGCATGTTCGTTCCGCGTCGCCGCCGACTCACTACAGTGCTGTTCGCGCTGTTCAGCCTGCTGTTCATGCAGCTGGCGGTGGCCGGTTATTCCTGTCCTGGTTTCGATGCCCGGGTGCAGGACATCTCGGCGATGGCCAAGGCCGGCATGCCCTGCGCCGAATCGATGGCGATGGTGCTCGACGATCAGATGCCCAGCCTGTGCGCAGCGCACTGCCAGTCGGCGCAGCCCGCCTGCAGCGACGCCGCCCTGACGGTGCCGGCAATGGTCGCTGTCGGGAATGTGGACTACCCCGTGCTGTTCGCCGTCACCCCGCCGGCCGCTGTGTTCGGGGCGCCCTTGCTCGCCCGTGCGACGCCGCCACCGCTGGCCGTGCGCAACTGCTGCTTCCGGATCTGATCTCCCGCGCTGACTGATCCTGCCGGCGGCTTTTGCGCGCGCCGGCCGCCCGTCGACGCAGCCTGGAGTTCACCATGTCTTTCCGCCTTTCATTTGCCCGCCGAGCCCTGTTTGCCGGGGCCGTGCTGCTGTCGCTCGCCGCCCGGGCTGCCGAACCGCTGACGCTGGAGGAGGCGCAGCGGCTTGCGGTGACCCGTTCGCAGCAGGTGGTGGCCAACGAGGCCACCGCAGCGGGCGCACGCCGCCTGGCGCAGGCCGCCGGCCAGCTGCCGGACCCGGTCCTGAAGGTCGGCATCGACAACCTGCCGGTCAGCGGCCCGGACCGCTTCAGTTTGACGCGCGACTTCATGACCATGCGGCGGATCGGCATCATGCAGGAGCTGCCGGGCGCCGACAAGCGCCGGCTGCGAGCGCAGCGCGCCGCCCAGGATGCACTGCGTCTGCAGGCCGAGCGCGACCTGCTGGTGGTCAATGCGCGCCGCGATAGCGCGCTGGCCTGGCTGGACCGCCGCTACGCGCTGGCCCAGCGCGATGTGCTGCTGCGCCAGGCCGACGAGGCCCGGCTGCAGGTGGAGGCCGCTGAGGCGTCGTACCGCGGCGCCAGGGGCAGCCAGGCCGATGTCTTCGCAGCGCGCACCGCGGTCAGCCTGATCGAAGACAAACTGAACCAGGTCGACACCCAGGCCAGGAATGCCGCCTTGATGCTGGCCCGCTGGCTCGGCGCCGACGCCCAACGGCTGCCTTCCGGCAGCGTCCCGTGGCAGAGCACCGAACTCGACAAGGGCTTCACGATCGAGCATCTGGAAGATCATCCGGCGCTGGCTGTCGCGGCTGCGCAGCTGCAGGCAGCGCAGCTCGACGTGGCGCTGGCGCAGGCCGGCAAGCGCCCAGACTGGACCGTCGAGGCGACCTACAGCCAGCGCGGCCCCGCGTATTCCAACATGGTGTCGGTCGGGGTCTCGGTGCCGCTGCAGCTGGACCGGGCCAACCGGCAGGACCAGGAGGTCGGCGCCCGGCAGGCGGAGCTGGACGCCGCCCTGGCGCGCTATGAAGACCTGCTGCGAAGCGAAGAAGCCGAGGTCTCCGTGATGCTGAGCGACTGGCGCAACGGCAAGACCCGGGTCGACCGGTTCGGCGCCAGCCTGCTGCCGCTGGCGCAACAGCGCACGTCCGCGGCGCTGGCCGCGTACCGCGGCGGCAAGGGCGAGCTGGCGGCGGTGCTGGCAGCCCGTCGCGAGGAACTGGAGCTTCAGATGCAGGCCCTGACTGTCGAACTCGACACCGCGCGGGCTTGGGCCCGCCTCAATTTCCTCACCGCCGGCCATGCCATGGCGACGGGCAATGGGAGCCAGCCATGAACCGGAAATCAGTCGTCGTCGGCGCTGCGTTGCTGGTGCTGCTCGCGGGTGGCGCCGGTTATGGCCTGTACCGGATGGGGATGCAGCAGGGCATGGCGTCCACGGTTGCCACACCCGCCGCCGCGCCGACAGCCACCGGCGCCGTGCCGCAAGGCATCGCGCAAGGGGAAGCGGCCACCCGGCGCCACATCGCTTCCGGCGTCAAGGCCGGCGACGTCGATCCGGTCGTCGGCCGCAAGGTTCTCTACTACCACGACCCGATGGTGCCGGGCAACAAGTTCGACCGGCCGGCCAAGTCGCCTTTCATGGACATGATGCTGGTGCCGGTCTATGCCGATGGCGGCGATGCCGACGCGGGCCAGGTCAGTATCAGCCCCCGGGTGCAGCAGAACTTGGGGCTGCGGACCGCCGAAGTGAAAGAGGGCATGCTGTCGCCCGAGCTGGCGGCGGTCGGCAGCATCGCGTTCAACGAGCGCGACCAGGCTGTCGTGCAGGCCCGCGCGGCCGGCTTCGTCGAGCGCCTGCACGTGCGTGCCACGCTGGACCGGGTCGGCAAGGGCCAGCCGCTGGTCGAGCTTTATGTGCCGGAATGGATCGCCGCGCAGGAGGAATACCTGTCGCTGCGACGCATGAAAGGCACGGACCTGGCCGGATTGATCGATGGCGCGCGCCAGCGGATGCGGCTGGCGGGGATGGGCGAAGAGCAGGTGCTGCTGGTGGAGAAAACCGGCCGGACCCAGGCCCGCATCACCGTCACGGCGCCGGTCGGCGGGGTGGTGACCGAGCTGTCGGTGCGCGAAGGAATGACGGTCGCGGCCGGCGCGCCGATGTTCCGTATCAGCGGGCTGGGCACGGTCTGGGCCAACGCCGAGGTTCCGGAAAGCCAGGCGGCGCTGCTGCGCCCGGGCACCCGGGTCGTGGCCCGGAGCGCGGCCGATCCCGGCACCGCTTATCCCGGCCAGGTGCAGGCGCTGGTGCCGGACATCAACGCCACCACCCGCACGCTCAAGGCGCGGGTCGAGCTGGCCAACCCGGGCCAGCGGCTGGTGCCCGGCATGTTCGTGTCGATGCAGTTCATGGACACGCGCGCGGAAAAATCCTTGCTGATCCCGACCGAAGCCGTGATCCAGACCGGCCGCCGCGCGGTGGTGATGCTGGCCGAGGAGAACGGCCGCTTCCGCCCGGTGGAAGTGCAGCCCGGGATCGAGTCCGGCGGCCAGACCGAGATCAAGCGCGGCCTGCAGGCAGGGCAGCGGGTGGTGGTGTCGTCGCAGTTCCTGATCGATTCCGAGGCCAGCCTGCGCGGGCTGGAAGCGCGGCTGAACGGGGCCAGCCCGGCGGCCGCGCCTGCCGGCGCCGCCGCCAGGCATGAAGGCCAGGGCAAGGTCGAGGCGATCGACAAGACCACGATGACGCTCTCGCACGGCCCCATCGCCTCGCTGAAGATGGGCGCGATGACGATGGAGTTCAAACTGCCGCCGCCGTCCGCGATTCCGCGCAACATCGAAGTCGGCGACGCCATCGCTTTCGAGTTCCTGCTGGGGCCGGACGGTCCGCAACTGACCCGGATCTCGCCGGTTGCGCCGGCGCCCAAGGCAGCGGGAAGCAGCAAGTGATCGCCGGGCTGATCCGCTGGTCGATCGTCAACCGCTTCCTGGTGCTGCTGGCCGCGCTCGGCGTCGGCGCCTGGGGCATCTATTCGCTGCTGCGCACGCCGCTCGACGCCTTGCCCGACCTGTCGGATGTGCAGGTCATCATCCGCACCAGCTATCCGGGCCAGGCGCCGCGCATCGTCGAGAACCAGGTGACGTATCCGCTGACAACGACCATGCTGTCGGTGCCGGGCGCGAAAACCGTGCGCGGCTATTCGTTTTTCGGCGACTCGTTCGTCTATGTGCTGTTCGAGGACGGCACCGACCTGTACTGGGCTCGCTCCCGGGTGCTGGAGTACCTGAACCAGGTGCAGGCGCGGTTGCCGGCCAGCGCCAAGGCCGCCCTCGGCCCGGACGCGACCGGCGTCGGCTGGATCTACCAGTACGCGGTGATCGACCGCAGCGGCAACCTCGATGCCGGCCAGCTGCGTGCGCTGCAGGACTGGTTCCTCAAGTACGAACTGAAGACGGTGCCCGATGTGGCCGAGGTGGCGTCGGTAGGCGGCATGGTGCGGCAGTACCAGGTCGTGCTCGACCCGGACAAGCTCGCCGCCTATGCCATCCCGCACAGCCGGGCGGTGGAGGCGGTGAAACAGTCGAATCAGGAAGCCGGCGGTTCGGTGATCGAACTGGGCGAGGCGGAATACATGGTCCGCGCGACCGGCTACCTGAAGACGCTGGACGACTTCCGCCAGATCCCGCTCACCACCACCGCTGCCGGCGTGTCGGTGCGACTCGGCGACGTGGCGCGGATCCAGATCGGGCCGGAAATGCGGCGCGGCATCGGCGAGCTCGACGGCGAGGGCGAGGCGGCCGGTGGCGTGATCGTGATGCGCTCCGGCAAGAACGCGCTGCAGACGATTGCCGCGGTCAAGGCCAAGATCGCGTCGCTGCAGGCCGGCCTGCCCAAGGGCGTCGAGATCGTTCCGGTGTACGACCGCTCCGGACTGATCGAACGCGCGGTCGACAACCTGACCTTTAAGCTGCTGGAGGAATTCCTGGTGGTCGCGCTGGTCTGCTGGCTGTTCCTGTTCCACCTGCGCTCGGCCTTCGTCGCGATCGTGTCGCTGCCGCTGGGCATCCTGGCGGCCTTCATCGTCATGCATTACCAGGGCGTCAACGCCAACATCATGTCGCTGGGCGGCATCGCCATCGCGATCGGTGCGATGGTGGACGCGGCGGTGGTGATGATCGAGAACGCGCACAAGCACCTGGAACACTGGGCGCGCGACCATCCCGACCAGCAACTCGAAGGCGAGGCGCGCTGGCGGGTGATCGGCGACGCGGCGGCCGAGGTCGGGCCGGCGCTGTTTTTCTCGCTGCTGATCATCACGCTGTCGTTCATCCCGGTGTTCACGCTGGAGGCGCAGGAGGGCCGGCTGTTCTCGCCGCTGGCGTTCACCAAGACTTACGCGATGGCGGCGTCGGCCGCCCTGGCGGTGACGCTGATTCCGGTGCTGATGGGTTACCTGATCCGCGGCCGGATTCCCGACGAGAAGGCCAATCCGCTGAACCGCTTCCTGATCGCGGCCTACCGGCCCCTGCTGGAAGCGGTGCTGCGCGCGCCCAGGATCACGCTGGCCGTCGCCGGCGCGATCCTGGTCGTCAGCCTGTGGCCGCTGCAGCACATCGGCGCCGAGTTCATGCCGCGCCTGGACGAAGGCGACCTGCTGTACATGCCGTCGGCGCTGCCAGGCCTGTCGGCCGGCAAGGCTGCCGAATTGCTGCAGCAGACCGATCGCCTGATCAAGACCGTGCCCGAGGTGCTCTCGGTCTACGGCAAGGCCGGGCGCGCGGAAACCGCGACCGATCCGGCGCCGCTGGAAATGTTCGAGACCACCATCCAGTTCAAGCCGCGCGATCAATGGCGCGCCGGCATGACAGCCGACAAGCTGGTGGACGAACTGGACCGCATCGTGCGGGTACCGGGCCTGTCGAACATCTGGGTGCCGCCGATCCGCAACCGGATCGACATGCTGGCCACCGGAATCAAAAGCCCGGTCGGCGTCAAGGTCGCGGGCGCCGACCTGGCCGTGATCGACCGGCTGACCGGCGAGATCGAGCGGGCGTTGAAACCGGTCCCGGGGGTCAGCAGCGCGCTGGCGGAGCGTCTTACCGGGGGGCGCTATGTCGACGTCGATATCCGGCGCGACGCTGCGGGCCGCTTCGGCCTGTCGATCGCGGACGTGCAGTCGGTGATCACCACCGCGGTGGGCGGCGAGAACGTCGGCGAGACCGTCGAGGGCCTGCAGCGCTTCCCGATCAACGTCCGCTACCCGCGCGAAGTGCGCGATTCGCTGGAGAAGCTGCGCCAGCTGCCGATCGTCACCGCCAGCGGCGCGCGGCTGCTGCTGTCGGACGTGGCGGAAATCCGCATCACCGACGGGCCGCCGATGCTGCGCAGCGAAAACGCCCGGCTGTCGGGTTGGGTGTATGTCGACATCCGCGGCCGCGACCTGCGTTCCGCCGTGCGGGACATGCAGCAGGCGGTCGCTGAAAAGATCCAGCTGCCGCCCGGCTATTCGGTCTCGTGGTCCGGGCAATTCGAGTTCCTCGAGCGCGCGACCGCCAAGCTCAAGGTGGTCGTCCCGTTCACGCTTCTGATCATCTTCGTGCTGCTGTATTTGACCTTCAAGCGCTTCGACGAGGCGGCCCTGATCATGGCGACGCTGCCCTTCGCGCTGGTCGGCGGGATCTGGCTGCTGTACCTGCTGGACTACAACATGTCGGTGGCCGGGGCGGTCGGCTTCATCGCGCTGGCCGGCGTCTCGGCCGAATTCGGCGTGATCATGATGCTGTACCTGAGGCAGGCCTGGGACGCGCGGTTGGCGGCTGGCCAGTCCGGGACGCCGGCCCTGCTCGATGCGATCCGCGACGGCGCCGTGTTGCGGGTGCGGCCGAAAGCCATGACGGTGGCGGTGATCCTGGCCGGCCTGTTCCCGATCATGTGGGGGTCCGGCACCGGATCGGAAGTGATGCAGCGCATCGCCGCCCCGATGGTGGGCGGCATGATCACCGCGCCCCTGCTGTCGATGTTCGTGATCCCGGCGGCTTATCTGCTGCTGCGGCGGCGCAAGCGCGCAATCTGAGCGACGCCTTCGCCTGCGCTAGCGCCGCTCAGCCGGCGCTGACCCCGGGCCCGACGGCCGGATCGCTGGCCCGCACCAGCAGCACCGGCACCGGCGAGCTGCGCACGATCTGTTCGGCGTCGCTGCCCAGGAACACGCGGCCGACGCCGCGCCGGCCGTGGGTTCCCAGCACGATCAGGTTGGCCTGCCACTTCAGCGCCTGCTTCACGACTGCGTCGCTCAGCCGGCTGCCCGGCGTTTCGACCAGCACGGTGTCGACCGGCACGCCGTCGTTTTCGACCGCGGTCCGTGCCTTGCGCAGCAGGGCCTGTCCGGACTCCTTCCAGACGCCCATCACGTCCGCGGAAATCGCGCCGTAGCCTTCACCGGCCAGCATCATCGGCATGTCGTCGATCACGTGCAGCAGCTGGATCTGGCCGCCGGTCAGGCGTGCCAGCTTGATCGCTTCAACCAGCCCGGCGCTGGAAGTCGCGCTGCCGTCGACGGGAACCAGGATTCGTTGGTACATAAAACCCCCTTCAGCGTTGAACGCAGTTGACGGAAAACATCATGGCGCGGTGGTCATGTAACCCATCCACGGCCAGTAGGTCAGGGAAAAAATCACCAGCAGGGCACAGGCCGCCAGCGTGATGACCAGGCCGGTGCGGATGAAATCGCGCGCGTCGAAGGTGCCGGTGGCGTAGGCGATCATATTCTGCGGCGCGTTGACCGGCAGGATGAAGCCGAAGCTCACCACGAACTGCAGCAGCATCGTCATGCCGACCAGGTTCAGGCCCGGGGTCTGGACCTGGGTCAGCACGCTGATCACGATCGGGATCATGGCCGAGGCCAGGGCCGTGGCGCTGGCGAAGCCGAGGTGGATCACGATCAGGAACAGCGACAGCAGCATCAGGATCAGGAAGGCGCTGGCCTGCTGCAGGCCCAGGTTCAGCACGATCAGGTTGGCCAGCCAGGCGGCGGCCTGGGTTTTCAGCAGCGCCGAGCCGACGCTGATGCCGACCGCGAACAGGATCACCGTGCCCCAGGGGAAGCCGCTCTGCGATTGCTTCCAGTTCATCACGCCCAGGCGCGGCAACAACATCAGGGCGATGGCCGCGATGGTGGTGGACGAGGTGTCGAAGTTGTGCAGCAGCTTCTCGGTGGCCCAGAAGCCCAGCAGCACCACCACGATCAGCAGCAGCTTCCACTGGTTCCAGCTGACCCGGCCCATCGCAGCCAGTTGCTCGCGGATCGCGGCCCGGCCACCGGCAATCTCCTTCATCTCCGGCTTCATCATCCGGGTCATGATGAAGTAGACCGCGACGCTCAGCAGCGCGGAGAACGGCGCGCCGGCAATGAACCATTCGGCCCAGGTGATGGTGGTTCCGAACTGCTTTTCGATGAAGCCGATCGCCACCATGTTCTGGGCTGCGGCGGTCTTGATGCCGACGTTCCAGACACTGGCGGTCTGCGCCGCCGTGATCACCAGCAGGCCGGCAAAGCGGCCGCGCCGGTCGACGTTGAAGGCCAGGATGAAGCCCATCATGATCGGCACCAGGCAGGCCACCCGCGCCGTGGTGCTGGGGACAATGAACGACAGCAGGAAGCCCACGGCCATGGCGCCGATGACGATGTGGTTGCTGCGGGCGTCGACTTTCGACAGCACCACCAGGGCGATGCGCCGGTCCAGGCCAGTCGCTGTCATGGCGGCGGCGATGAAGCAGGCAGCCCCGACCAGCGCGACTGCGCTGTTGGAAAACCCGGAAAGCGCGATGCCCAGCGCCGCGCCGGTGCCGATGTCCACGCCGCCCGGCTTGGCCGCGTCGGGCGCCGCGGCCAGCAGGAAGATCATCAGGGCGCCGATCACCACACCGCTCACGGCATAGTCCAGCGCCTCGGTCATCCAGACGATCACGGCGAAGGCGAGCACGCCCAGCATGGCCTGGCCGGCCGGCGGCAAACCGGCAGGCGCCGGCATCACCATGATGACCAGCAAGGCCAGCAAGGCCGCCAGCAAACCGAAGCGCTTCAGCCGCTCCGAGCCCTCGGCCGGCGGCAGCGCCGTGACCGGCGTCGGCAACGTCAGCTTCGACGGCTCCAGCGCCGGGACCGGCTGGGGCAGGGCGGCCGTGCTCACGTGCCGCCAGCCCAGACTTCGATGATGACTTTCAGCGCCTGGGTTTGCGCTGCGCGGCCGAAGGTGTCGTAGGCCGCCAGCACCTCGTCGAAGCCGAAGCGGTGCGTGATCAGCTGCTGGGTGTCCAGGCCCGCCGCCTGCACCGTCTTCATCAGCATCGGGATCGACGAGGTGTCGACCAGCCGCGTGGTGATGGTCACGTTGTGCGACCACAGCCGCTCCAGGTGCAGGTCGACCTTGCTGCCGTGCACGCCGACGTTGGCGATGATGCCTCCCGCCGCGACGATGTCCTCGCACAGCGTGAAAGTGGCCGGGATGCCGACCGCCTCGATCGCAGTGTCGCCGCCGCGTCCGCCGGTCAGCTTCATGATCCGCGCGGCAGCGGCGCCGTCGGTGCTGTTGATGGTCGCGGTGGCGCCGAAGCGCCGGCCGACGGCCAGCCGGTTCTCGTCCAGGGCGACCATGATGATCTGGGCCGGCGCGTAGAAGCGCGCCGTCAGCAGCGCCGCCAGGCCGATCGGTCCGGCGCCGACGATGGCGACCGTGGAGCCCGGCGCCACCTTGCCATTGAGCACGCCGCACTCGAATCCGGTCGGCATGATGTCGCTCAGCATCACCAGCGCTTCTTCGTCCGAGCCTTCGGGAATCCGGTAGAGGCTGGTGTCGGCATGCGGCGTGCGGACGTATTCGGCCTGGGTGCCGTCGATGGTGTGGCCCAGCATCCAGCCACCGGTGGCGCAATGCGAATACATGGCGCGGCGGCAGTTGTCGCACTTGCCGCAAGACGAGATGCAGGAGATCAGGACCCGGTCGCCGGGCTTGAACGCGGTGACCCCGGCGCCCACGGAATCGATCACGCCCACGCCTTCATGGCCCAGGATCCGCCCCGGCGCGCAGGTGGCGACGTCGCCCTTGAGGATGTGCAGGTCGGTGCCGCAGATCGTGGTCCGGGTGATCCGGACGATGGCGTCGCCGGCGTCACGCAGTTCCGGCTTCGGCCGCTCTTCGACCGCCTTGAGACCGGGGCCGTTGTAGACAAGTGCTTTCATTGGGGGCTTTCTGGACAGGGACAGTGAAACTATCGAACCGTTCCGGACTGCGGCTGTTGATGCACCTCAAGCCGATGCGCGAAAGCGCTGCCTGAGCGGCAGATGCTTTAGACTTAAACTATATAGGTCCCAAGCTCTGGAGCACACATGAACATCGTCTGCATCGGCGGCGGGCCATCCGGGCTGTACTTCGCGCTGCTGATGAAGAAGCAGAACCCCGGCCACCAGATCACCGTGGTCGAGCGCAATCAGCCCTACGACACCTTCGGCTGGGGCGTGGTGTTCTCGGACCAGACGCTGGGCAACCTGCAGGCGGCCGATCCGCAGACGGCGGCGGAGATCCTGGGCGCCTTCAACCACTGGGACGACATCGAGGTCAACATCCGCGGCCACAAGGTGGTGTCCGGCGGCCACGGCTTCTGCGGCATCGGCCGCAAGCGCCTGCTCAACATCCTGCAGCAGCGCTGCGAGCAGCTCGGCGTCGCGCTGGCATTCGACACCGATGCCAGGAGCGCCGCCGACTATCCCGACGCTGATCTCATCATCGCCAGCGACGGCCTCAACAGCCGCATCCGCACCCAGTACGCCGAAACCTTCCGCCCCGACATCGATCTGCGTCAGTGCCGCTTCGTCTGGCTCGGCACCCACAAGAAGTTCGAGGCCTTCACCTTCGCCTTCGAGGAGACGCCCTGGGGCTGGTTCCAGGCCCACGCCTACCAGTGCGACGGCGACACCTCGACCTTCATCGTCGAGGCGCCTGAAAAGGTCTGGCTGGCGGCCGGCCTGGACACGATGGAAAAGGACGAGTCGATCGCCTTTTGCGAAAAACTGTTCGCCAGGCACCTGGACGGGCATGCGCTGATGTCGAATGCGTCGCACCTGCGCGGCTCGGCCCAATGGATCCGCTTCCCACGCGTGGTCTGCGGGCAATGGGTGCACGCCGGCGGCGCCCGTGGCGCAACGCCGGTGGTGCTGATGGGCGACGCGGCGCACACCGCGCACTTCTCGATCGGCTCCGGCACCAAGCTGGCGCTGGAGGACGCGATCGAGCTGGCGCGCTGCATCGGCGCCAATCCCGGCGACCTGAAGCAGGCGCTGGAAAACTACCAGGCGGTGCGCAGCGTCGAGGTGTTGAAGATCCAGAACGCGGCGCGCAACTCGACCGAATGGTTCGAGAACGTCGCGCGCTACGCCCAGTTACCGCCCGAGCAGTTCGCGTATTCGCTGCTCACGCGCAGCCAGCGCATCAGCCACGAGAACCTGCGCCTGCGCGATGCGGCTTATGTCGAAGGTTACGAAGACTGGATCGCGGCCCGCTCGGGCGTGCAACGCTCGGCGCGGCAGCAACCGGTGCCGCCGATGTTCACGCCCTTCACCCTGCGCGGTGTCACGCTGAAGAACCGGGTGGTGGTCTCGCCGATGGCGCAGTACTCCTGCGTCGACGGCATGCCGGCCGACTATCACCTGGTGCACCTGGGCGCGCGCGCCACGGGTGGCGCCGGCATGGTGATGGCGGAGATGACGTGTCCTGCTCCCGACGCCCGCATCACGCCCGGTTGCCCGGGCCTGTGGAACGAGGCGCAGCGCGATGGCTGGCAGCGCATCGTGCAGTTCGTCCACGCCCACAGCGACGCCAGGATCGCGCTGCAGCTCGGCCACGCCGGTCCCAAGGGCTCGACCCGGGTGCCGTGGGACCGGGGCGAGGACCTGCCGCTGCACGAAGACCAAAACTGGCCGCTGATTTCCGCGTCGCCCCAGCAGTACCTGGATGGCGTGAGCCAGTGGTCGCGGGCCATGACGCGCCAGGACATGGACCGGGTGTTGGCAGACTTCGTGCGCGCCACCGGCTGGGCAGCGCAGGCCGGTTTCGACTGGCTGGAACTGCATTGCGCGCACGGCTACCTGTTGTCGAGCTTCATCTCGCCGTTGACCAACCAGCGCAGCGACGACTACGGCGGCTCGCTGGAGAACCGGCTGCGCTATCCGCTGGAAGTGTTCCGCGCCATGCGCGCGGTGTGGCCGTCCCAACTGCCGATCTCGGTGCGGATCTCGGCGCACGACTGGGTCGAGGGCGGATTGACGGCCGACGACGCCGTCGAGATCGCGCGCGCCTTCAAGGCCGCCGGCGCCGACATGATCGACTGTTCGTCCGGCCAGGTCAGCAAGAAGCAGGCGCCGGTTTATGGCCGCATGTACCAGACCCCGTTCGCCGACCGGATCCGCAACGAAGCCGGCATTCCCACCATCGCCGTCGGTGCGATCTCCGAAGCCGACCATGTGAACAGCATCATCGCAGCGGGCCGCGCCGACCTCTGCGCGGTCGCCCGGCCGCACCTGGCGACGCCGTCGTGGACTTTGCTGGAAGCGGCCCGGATCGGCTATACCGATGTGCAGTGGCCGAAGCCGTACCGCAGCGGCAAGAGCCAGCTGGAACGCAACCTGGAGCGGGAAAAGACCATGAACAGCCAGCCAGCCGTCAACCGGCAGGAGACGTCATGAACGAACCGGCGAATCGCATCGATCCGGCGCTGCTCGCCGGCAACCGCCGACCCCTGGCCGATTACCAGGCGCTGCATTTCCTGTGGGCGGTCGATGGCGGCGTGGGGACGATCACCCTGAACCGGCCCGAGCGCAAGAATCCGCTGACCTTCGAGTCCTATGCGGAGCTGCGCGACCTGTTCGAGCGCTTGCGCCATGCGCCGGACGTGAAGGCGGTGGTGGTGACCGGCGCCGGCGGCAACTTCTGTTCCGGCGGCGACGTGCACGAGATCATCGGCCCGCTGGTGCGGCTGAAGGCGCCTGAGTTGCTGCTGTTCACCCGCATGACCGGCGACCTGGTGAAGGCGATGCGGGTCTGCCCGCAGCCGATCGTCGCCGCCATCGACGGCATCTGTGCCGGCGCCGGCGCGATCGTTGCGATGGCCTCCGACCTGCGCTTGGGCACCGCGCGCAGCAAAACGGCTTTCCTGTTCAACCGCGTCGGGCTGGCCGGTTGCGACATGGGCGCCTGCGCGATGCTGCCGCGCATCGTCGGCCAGGGCCGCGCCAGCGAGCTGCTCTACACCGGGCGCTCGCTGGGCGGCGAGGAAGGCGAGCGCTGGGGATTTTTCAACCGGCTCTGTACCCCCGAGGCGGTGCTCGGCGAAGCGCAGGCGCAGGCCATCTGCATGCTGACGGAAGACTTCACCCGCGCCTACGACGC
>JAJAZH010000330.1 GCA_026785815.1 Ramlibacter sp.
CGTGCTGCTGGTGACGCAGCACCACATCATCTCGGACGGCTGGTCGATCGGGGTGCTGATCGGCGAGGTCACGGCGCTGTACACGGCCTACAGCCAAGGCCAGCCCGACCCGCTGCCGCCGCTGGCGATCCAGTACGCGGATTATGCGGTGTGGCAGCGGCAGTGGCTGCAGGGCGAGGCGCTGCAGGCGCAGCTGGGGTTCTGGCGCGAGCACTTGGCGGGCGCGCCGGCGCTGCTGGAGCTGCCGACGGACCGGCCGCGGCCGGCGGTGCAGAGCTATGCGGGCGGAAGCGTGTCATTCACGCTGCCATTGTCATTGGTCAATGGCCTGCGGGCGTTGTCCCAACGCCATGGCACGACGCTGTACATGACCCTGCTCAGCGGCTGGGCGGTACTGATGTCACGGCTGAGTGGCCAGGACGAGGTGGTGATCGGCATGCCGGTGGCGAACCGCCAGCGGGCCGAGGTCGAGCCATTGATCGGATTCTTCGTGAACATGCTCGCTTTGCGTGTATCGCCGGGCGAGGTGCAGGACACGGCGGGGCTGCTGGCCCAGGTCCGCACGCGTGCGCTGGCCGCCTTCTCGCACCAGGTGCTTCCGTTCGATCTGATGGTGGAGGCGGTGAATCCGGCGCGCTCAATGAGCCACAGCCCGATCTTCCAGACCATCGTCAGCATGAACAACGCGTCGCGTGGTGGCCCTCTGCAGCTGCCGGGCGTGCAGTTGGAACCGCTGGAGGTATCTACCCATACCGCGCAGTTCGAGCTGGCGTTGACCCTGACCGACACCAGCGACGGGGTGGTCGGCAACCTGAGCTACGCACGGAGCCTGTTCGAGCGGGACAGCGTAGAGCGCCTGGCCGGCTACCTGCGTGAGCTCCTGGAAGGCATGGTGGCGGACGACACCGCGGCATTGCGGCAGCTGCCGCTACTGCCGGCGGACGCAATCCGGGCGCTGGCCGAGCAGGGCCGCGGTGCGTGCCTGGAGACCACGGGTCCGCTGGCGCACGCGCTGTTCGAACAGCACGCCGCCCGCACGCCCGAAGCCACGGCGCTGGTGGTAGCCGGGCAGTCGTGCAGTTACGGTGAACTCAACCAGCGCGCCAACCGGCTTGCGCATTTCCTGTTGGGCCTGGGCGTGCGGCCGGAGACCCGGGTGGGGATCTGCTGCACGCGCGGTGTCGAGATGGTGGTGGCGATGCTGGCGGTGCTTAAGGCGGGCGCCGCCTACGTGCCGCTGAACCCGGACTACCCGGCTGAGCAGCTGTCGTTCGTGCTCGAGGACAGTGCGGCGCTCGTGCTGTTGGCGGATACGGCTTCGGAAGACAAGCTGCCGGCGATGAGCCTGCTGCAGACGGTGATCGTGGACGCCGACGATGCGGCGCGGATCGCCCGTTGCCCGGACAGCAACCCGGCGTCGTCAGCGTCGGCGCTGTCGCACCTGGCGTATGTCATCTACACCTCCGGCTCCACGGGTCGCCCGAACGGGGTCGCGGTCGAGCAGGGGAACCTGCGCCACTACCTGCGTTGGGCACAGTCGGCCTACGCGGCTGACGGCCGGATCGATGCGGTGGTGTCGTCGCCGTTTGCGTTCGACGCGACGATCACCAGCCTGTACCTGCCGCTAGTCACCGGCGGCAAGGCAGTGCTGCTGGCGCAGGGTACGGAACTCGCCGAGCTGCCAGGGCAGTTGCTGCGATGTGCGCCGGGAACGCTTTGCAAGATCACGCCAGCGCACCTGGCGGCGCTGTGCGACCAGCTGCGGGCACTGGGCACGGCGTGTCCGCCGCACCTGTTCGTGGTGGGCGGAGAAGCGCTGCCGGCGGCGACGGTGACGGCGCTGCAGGCGGTGACACCGGGCGCGCGGGTGATCAACGAATACGGCCCGACCGAAACGGTGGTGGGTTGCGTGGTCCAGGAGGCGGACGGCTCCCGCCAGGCGGACGGGACGGTGCCGATCGGCCGGCCGATCGCCAACACCGCGATCTATGTGCTTGACGCGCAGCGGCAGATGCAGCCGGTGGGGGTGGTGGGCGAGATCCACATCGGAGGCGCGGGCGTGGCCCGTGGCTACTTGAACCGTCCCGAACTGACGGCGGCGCGGTTCATCACCGACCCATTCCATACCGACCCATCGGCGCGGCTGTACCGGACGGGCGACCTGGGTCGCTGGCGTGCGGACGGGACGCTGGAGTACCTGGGCCGCAACGACTTCCAGGTGAAGATCCGCGGGTTCCGGGTGGAGCTGGGCGAGATCGAGGCGAAGCTGGCGGGCTGCGACGGCGTGCGCGAGGCGGTGGTGCTCGCGCGTGCGGATGCTCCGGGCGAGAAGCGGCTGGTGGCGTACGTGATCGCGCAGGACGGCGCGGAGCTCTCGGCGGCCACCTTGCGCGAGACGCTGGCGAAGCTGCTGCCGGAGTACATGGTGCCGAGCGCGTACGTGCCGCTCGACGCCTGGCCGCTGACGACAAACGGCAAACTCGACCGTCGGGCGCTGCCGTCGACGGACGCCCAGGCGTTCGCTGCACCGACGTTCGAGCCTCCCGAGTCGGACGTGGAGGTGATCGTCGCGAAGATTTGGCGTGACCTCTTCGGCTTGGATCGCTTGGGCCGGAACGATCACTTCTTCGAGCTGGGCGGCCACTCCTTGATGGCGATCACGCTGATAGGGCGGCTGCGTCAATACGGATTGAGCGCCGAGGTGCGCGACATTTTTTCTTCTCCGACGCTGGCATCGTTCTGCGCGGCACTGTCTC
>JAJAZH010000331.1 GCA_026785815.1 Ramlibacter sp.
ACCGTCGCCACTTCGGCGTCATGGCGGACGAAGTGGAACAGGTGATGCCCGAAGCGGTCTCCCGTGACGAGAACGGCATTCGGCAGGTTGATCATGCGTTGCTGGGCATCAGCGACTTCGCGCTGCAGCTTGAAAACTGAGACAACGCTCGTCTGGGGTGGCCGTGTCACCTACACGGAGAGCAGGGATGCTGTGTTGCCGGCGATGCGGCCACCTGCTTATCACCGCTGGCAACTTGCGTCCGGAGAAGACTGGATCACGTTCCATCGCGATGGCGACACCTACGTGCTGCGCTTCCCGGACCTGGCCGACTTCCGGATCTCTGCACACGGCCGCCGGGTGCACTGCGACGCCGCCAGCGACGTGCCGGAAGCAACCCTCCGGCATCTCTTGAACCAGATCCTGCCGCTCGTTCTCAATGGACAGCGGGCCACGGTGCTGCACGCGGGCGCCGTCGAAGTGGACGAAAGCGCCGTTGCCTTCGTTGGGCCGACCGGCCGCGGCAAGTCGACCCTCACCGCAGCGATGGCGAACCAGGGCTTTCGATTCCTGACCGACGATGCATTGCAGGTGAGCTTGTCCGCATCCGGACCACCCGTTGCAGCGCCAGGCCAGCCGCACCTGCGCTTGTGGAACGCAAGCGATTCGACGACGAAAGCGCGGATCGCTGCCGGCCCAGGCTTTCCGCATTGCGACCAGGAACGCGCGCTGACCGCCATCTACCTTCTCGGCGAAGGCGAAGGCGAAGGCGCGGCACCTACCTTCGAACGCGTCCGCCCCTCCGCCGCACTGCTCGAATTGATCCAGAACTCGTTCCTGCTCGACCCGGATTCGCCCGAGCTCCTGAAGCTGCAGCACGACAACTTGTCCGCCATGGTCAGCACCGTCCCTGTGTTCCGGATGAACTACATCAGGAACTACGAGACGCTGCCGCAGGTCTGCCCGCAGGTGGTAGCCCACGCACGTTCCTGCACGATCAAATCATGAAGCTGACCGACCGAATCGCCGCGGCCGCCCATGTGACCGCCACACCGCTCCCGGGCGAACTGGTCCTGCTGCAACTCGAAACGGGTCACTACTACGGCCTCGACGAGATCGGCGCCAGGGCGTGGACCTTCCTGGTCACCGAGGGTCTTTCGGTCGGCGATGCAGCCATTAAGATCACGTCGGAGTTCGAAACGGAGCTCGCGCAGGCGCAGGACGACCTCCTGAAACTCGTCACCTCCCTGGAGGCCGCAAAGCTGGTCCAGCTGGCTCCGTAGCAAAATGCGGGCGCACTGGGTTGCGCCTTGGCGGGAACGACGAAGCTAATGACATAGCGGTGGATGTGGCGTTTTCGCCAACTTGTTCACGCTCTGTTACGCTTGGTGTGCCGGTTCGCTGAGGTGGCGCAGTCCAGCCTTCATGGCATCCGGTAGCGCACCGAAAGCGCTCCCCGCTTGCTTGAAATCGGCCCTCGCGGCCCGCAGGTTCTCAGCTTCTTCCGTTCAACCGCCATGAGCCAAAAACAAACGCTTTCCTTCCAGGCCGAGGTCGCGCAACTGCTGCACCTCGTCACCCATTCGCTGTACTCCAACAAGGAAATCTTCCTGCGGGAGCTGATTTCCAACGCCTCGGACGCCTGCGACAAGCTGCGTTTTGAGGCGTTGAACGACGCTTCGCTGTACGAAGACGCTCCCAACCTCGATGTGCGCGTGACGTTCGACAAGGCGGCCCGCACCCTGACGATCGTGGACAACGGCATCGGCCTGTCCGAGCAGGAGGCGATCGACAACCTCGGAACGATCGCCAAAAGCGGCACCCGGGAATTCATGGGCCGGCTGTCGGGTGACCAGAAAGCCGACGCCCAGCTGATCGGGCAGTTCGGTGTCGGTTTCTATTCGGGTTTCATCGTCGCCGACAAGATCACGGTCGAATCGCGACGGGCCGGCTTGCCGGCCGACCAGGGCGTGCGCTGGGTCAGCGGCGGCGCCGGCGACTTCGAGGTCGAATCCGTCAACCGCGCGCAGCGTGGCTCTTCAGTCACGCTGCACTTGCGCGACGATGCGCTCGACTACCTGGGCACCTGGAAGCTGAAAAGCATCATCGGCAAGTACTCGGACCACATCTCCCTGCCGATCCTGATGCGCAAGGAAGAGTGGAAGGAAGGCGAGAAGGCGGAAGGCGGCACCGCCGGTGGCACCCTGGGCGGTGAGATGGTCCTCACCGACGAATGGGAAACCGTCAACCAGGCCAGCGCGCTGTGGAGCCGTCCGAAGAAAGACATCACGCCCGAGCAGTATCAGGAGTTCTACAAACAGATCAGCCATGACAGCGAGCCGCCGCTGTCCTGGTCGCACAACCGGGTGGAGGGGGCCACCGAATACACGCAATTGCTGTTCATCCCTTCGCGCGCTCCTTACGACCTCTGGAACCGCGAGAAAGCCGCCGGGGTCAAGCTTTATGTCAAACGCGTCTTCATCATGGACGACGCCGAGGCGCTGCTGCCGGCGTACCTGCGGTTCGTCAAAGGCGTGATCGACTCCGCCGATCTGCCGTTGAATGTCAGCCGCGAACTGTTGCAGGAGAGCCGCGACGTGCGCGCGATCCGCGAGGGTTCGACCAAACGCGTGCTCTCGATGCTCGAAGACCTGGCCCGGTCCGAAAAGGACGAGGCTGCGTCGGATGAGGACAAGGCGAAATACGGCAAGCTCTACGCCGAGTTCGGTGCGGTGCTGAAGGAGGGACTCGGCGAAGATTCCGGCAACCGGGACCGGCTGGCGAAGCTGCTTCGCTTTGCTTCCACCAATTCCAGCGCTGCTGCCGTATCCCTGAGTGACTACAAGGCGCGGATGAAGGAAGGACAGGACGCGATCTACTACATCACCGCCGACAGCCTGCCAGCGGCCAGGAACAGCCCGCAGCTGGAAGTGTTTCGCAAGAAGGGCATCGAAGTGCTGCTCATGACGGACCGCGTCGACGAGTGGGCGCTGAACTACCTGCACGAGTTCGACGGGACGGCGCTGCAATCCGTGGCTCGCGGAGCGGTGGACCTGGGCAAGCTGCAGGATGAGTCGGAAAAGAAGGCGGCAGAAGAGGCGGCGGAAACCTTCAAACCGGTGCTCGAGAAGTTGAAGGCCGCCCTCAAGGACAAGGCCGAAGACGTGCGGGTGACGACGCGGCTGGTCGATTCGCCGGCCTGCCTGGTGGTGGAAGATGCAGGCATGAGCATGCAGCTGGCGCGGATGCTGAAACAGGCAGGCCAGAAAGTGCCCGAGATGAAGCCCGTGCTGGAGGTCAACGCCGACCACCCGCTGGTGAAGAAGCTCGATGGCTCGGATCACTTCGACGACCTGGCCCACATCCTGTTCGACCAGGCGCTGCTGGCCGAGGGCGGGCTGCCGGACGACCCGGCGGCCTATGTGCGTCGGGTTAATTCGCTGCTGGTCTGACTAGCGTTCCCGTTGCAGCGCGAAGTCGGTGGTCGTGATTCTGCGCACCACCACCGAAGCCGCGACAGGCTCGCGCTGCGCCGGGTTCCAAGGCAACGGAATGTTGTCGGTCTGGACCTGAAGCAGGTGCTCGCCCGCCACCACCCACGGGAATTCATAGCGGCCCTGGGCGTCGGTGCGGGTGACGAAACGGCGGTCCAGCACCACCGTGATGTTCGGCGCGCCGGCCTCCGACGCCTCGCGGCGCCCATTGCTGTCCGCGTCGAAAAAGACCGTGCCCCGGATGCTGCCGGAGCCCATGCCCGGAGCCCCGCCCAGCGGCGCGAACGCCGCGCCGGCCCGGTCTTCGTAGCGCAGGGTGAACTGCACCCGCCGGGCCGACACGACCGGCGTCACGGCCGCCGCCGCCTGGCTCAGGGTCGACACCAGCGCGAAGGTTTCCGGATCCTCACCCCTGATGCTGCTGAACTGGCCCAGCAAGCTCCAGCGCTGATCGATGGTCCAGGCGAAGCCCACGGTGCCATTGACCTGGCGCGCGCCGCCGCCCTGCACGCCGCGCAGGTTGGCGTCGATCGAGACGTTGGACCAGGGCCGGGTGCTGCCGACGATGCCCCAGCTCACCGCACGCAGCTCGAGGTCCTCGTTGTGGATTCGTTCCAGCGCCGCCGACAGCGCCAGCGAACTGCCTTCCGACAACAGGAAGGTGTGGTCCACGCCCAGCCGGCTCGAGCGGCGGGCGGTCGCTCGCAGCACGTCGGCCACCCATTGCGTCTGTCCCAGGTCGGAGAGGTATTCCCAGCCGAGTTGCGCCGACGTGCCGCTCGCGCCAAGCCGGCGCACGGCGAGTGTCCCGAACGCCGAATGGCGCGTATCGACCCGGTAGCGGCCGGACACGTTGGCGAACAGGTTCTGGCCGGTGGCGCCGCTCACGCTGTCGGTCCATTCTGCGGACGTGCTGATCTGCCAGCGGCGGCTCGCGACGTCGCCGCGCCAGTAACCGCCCCGCAGGTCCGAGATCGCGTTGTAGCTGCCCCACCGCAGGTTGGGCTGGAGATAGAAGATGCCGGCGGCCTGTTGCAGCCACTGGCTGCGCCACTGCGCGTCGATCCAAGCGCCCGAGCCGCTCTCCTGGCGCTGCCCGCCCGCCCCCAGTTCACTGGTCGCGCGGCTGGTCATGGCACTGGTCTGCACCTGCAGCCCGCCTTCGCGTTGCCACAGGGCGACGGGGCCGTTGTCGATCCGGTCGGCCCACGGCGCTGTGCCTTCCCAGCGCCATGCCGACCACAGGCCCCGCACCGTCTGATCCAGGGCGGGGTCCGCGCTGTCAGCGATGCCGGCGGCATCGAATGCCTGGATCGCGAATGACGAACCGCCGGTCGGCCCCGGCAGGCCCTGCTGGCCGCCGACAAACAGCAGGCGGCCCCGGGCCGGGTTGAAACCGTTCACGCCGAGCCCCGAGTAAAGGCCCGGGCGCCCGAGCGATGCGTTGATCGAGGTCACCGCGCCGTGCAGGTATTCCGCCGTCACGCCCTCCAGCGGCGAAGACGGCAGGCCGATCCGCCCCGAGCCGCGCGCCAGCGGTGCCTGCAGGCTGGCGAGGGCGCCGGCGCTGTGGTTGGCCATCCAGCCGCCTTCGAGCGGCAGCATGCGCTGATCGACACGCCAGAGGTGGCTGGCGCCACCGCTCTCGCGCGACAACGCGTCGCGTTGCCCGGTCTTGTTCATCGCCGCGCTGATCGACAGCGCGCCGTGGTTCGGTGTGTCGAGGAAACCGGAAACGGAGAGGCCCTGCGACGTCGTACGCTGAATGCCGTCGTCAGTCGCCAGGTTGTATTCCACTCGCCACCCGCGCGGCCAGCCCACGGTGCGGGAGAGGTCCTGGGTGAGCATCAACGCGGGTTGCGGCCCATCGTCCAGGACCTTGTCGATGTACGGCTGCGCGGAAACTGGCAGGGCCAGCGCCAGGAGGCAAGCGCAGAGCGCTTTCCGTGCGCCGCGTCTCATCGGCTGAAGCGCTGGTCCAGTTCGGTACTCCCGCCTTTGCCCCACTCGAGCTTGCCTTTCACGGTGATCGGAAAGACGGCCTGGACTGCCGTGTTGGGGTCGCCGCGCTTGGTCAACTTCAGCGCGATGGTGCGGGTCTCGCCCGGCAGGATCGGCGTGTTGGCCGCGCTGACGTCGAGCAGCTGGCCCTGGGCGTCCGTGCCGGTCAGGAAGCCGTCGAGGCGGCCGTGCGCGGTGCCCGAGTTCCTGACATCGATGAGGGCGGTGGGCGTGCCGTTGCGATCCTCGACCCGGGAGGCCTGGACGCTCAACTGGGGTGCCACGTCGCCGACTCTGACGTAAACGATCACGCCGACACGGGCTCCCACCGGAATCCCGGCGGAGGCGCCGGCGAAGCTGGATTCCTTGCCTTCCAGCATGATCGCGAACCTGCACTCGACCGGGGCCTGTCCGGCTGGAGGCGCGACTTCGAAGCGGAACCGGTAAGGCACGCGGGGCGCAACGACCAGTTCCCTGCGCTCGATCGCCACCCAGGGCCTGCAACTGTCCGCTGCCAGGTCATCGACGAAGATCACGGTGTCGTCGCTGCGGAAAGTCCAGTCGGCCGTGCGAATCAGCAGGGCGGCCGGCGTGGCTGACGCGTTCGTGATTTCGATGACTTGCCGCACCCGCTCGCCCGGCTTGGCGGCGATCTCGAAGCGCGGCGGCGAGATCGCAAACGAGAAGTTGGCGTGTGCGGCGCAGGCGCAAGCCGCCAGCGCGCCCATCATGAGCACTCGGCGCAGGGAAGAACGGACAAACTGGGTCAAGGTCCAACCTCGATCTCGAAATGAAAATTCAGGGTCTGCTGCTGCGTCAGCCGCTGGCCGTCGGTCTCCAGCGTCAGCAGCAGCGATTCGGTGAGCGCCGCAGGACCGGCCGGGCCCTGGTAGACCAATGCCCTTTCGCCGCTGGTGACCGTCCCCGGCAGTAAGCGGCCCTGAGTGGTCCAGCGTGCGCGCACGCGGTCGCTGTTGACGGGCGCAAGCACCATGTAGATCCGCGACTGCTGGTTGATCCAGGGCGCCAGGTTCAGCCGGACGTCGACCCGCAACGTGGCTTCGACGGTGTTGTCGAGCACCCGGGAGCCGGCGGAGGGCGTGCGCCACTTCATGTTGATCACCGGATCGCTGACGACGGTACCAGTCTCGTCGATCCGGAATGCCGCGGCATGAGCCGCTGGTCCCGCACCATGAAGAACTGCGAAGGTGAGCGCCGCGACGAGCAGCGTCTTCATCACGGTGCGGTGAGCGTGTAGGTCGCCCGGCCGTTGAAGGTGCCGGCGGCGTACCCCGCTGCGTTGCTGTAGGTGAACGTCAGGCAGCTCTCGAACCAGCGGCTCGGCGGAATGGACAGCAGGAATTGCCCTGCCGACCCGGCAAACGCGCCGGCAGGAATGGTGGTGGTGGCATCGCCGATGCCACTGCTGGTCCATGAAATGGTCGAGAACGGAATGACGTCCGATGCCGCGTTCAGGAGTCCGGCCGGCGTCGAGACGGTCAGGCTGGCGTTGGCGCCGGCCCCCGGGAGCCGATACAGGCCGCCCACATACACCTGCGCCGGAGGCGTGCAGAAAGTGAAGCCGTCATAAGGACTGACTGCAACCGCGCTGTTGCTGGTCATGGGCTGGGCTCCCGTGCCCAGGGCCGCGGCGGGGACGGTGACCGAGACCTGGTTGACGGCGGTGTTGTCCTGCGGCGTGCCCCCGGTGGTGAATCGGCCGGTGCCACCCATCGAACCGGTGCCGACCTGCAGGAAGATCATGCGGGTGCCGGAGGTGATGGTCACGAGGTAGGCCTGGGCCGCCGGCCCCCAGCAGGCGAGAGCCGCGAACACCCAGGCCGGGCGTCTCATCCGCTGGAAGATAGTTGGTTTCAACGCAGGGTCCTAGCGTTTGAAAAGCTCTAGCTTATCCCAGAGAGTCAGGCGGGCACCACCCCGCCGGACGCGGGTTGCCGGCTCAGGGCAGGGTGGCGGTGTAGGTCAGGCGGCCATTGTTGGTGCTGGTGCCGTACGTGCCCGCTGCGTAGCCGACCGTGTTGTCGTAGGCGAAGGTCCACACGCCTTCCTGGCGCACGACCTTGTTGGTTGCCGTGATGGTGGAAGCGGCGCTGGTGCCGGCAGCGGCAGGGATCGGCGGGTGCGGAATGACGGCGCCGAGGTAGCCGGCGGCGGGGACCGCTGCGGCGGTGGCCGTGACCACGATTTCCGACCACGGCAGCGTGTCGGCGGTCGCGTTGGTCATTGCGCCCGGAGACGTCGTCGTCAGCGAGATGTTGCCGTTGTTGCCGAACACCCGGACCGTCACCGCGCCGGCGGTCACGGTGGGGCTGGTGGGGACGATGTCGATGCCATTGCCCAGGCTGGCTGCAGGCACAGTGAAGGTCAGCAGGTCGACGGCCGTGTTGTCGGCCAGGTTGGTCCCGGTTCCGACCTGCAGGAACAGGACCCGCGGAATAACGACGGTAAAGTCCAGCTTGGCGGAAGCGGTGGAGTTCGGGCCGGCAACGGTGTTCACGTCGGACTCTGCCAACGCCGACAACGGCGTTGCGAGGATTGCGACTGCGGCGGCGATGAGGGAAAGTTTTTTCATGACAGGTCCTTTTGGGGGTGGAGGCGAAACGGGTTGCAGGGGGTACGGGATTGAATGTAACAACTTGTTCTACTTGTTTCAAGGTATTTCTGATGCAGGTTCGAAGAAACATCTTAAAGCGAAGCAAAGCGTAACTTTTGTCACGAAAAAGCACCAGACCAGCTCAGCAATAGAGCTGTGGCGGCGCTGTAAATGTGTCTCCAAAGACACACACGCGGGATGAGATGAGGGGCGCGAATGCCGCCGGGGTCGCGGCCGGCCCTGATCGCGGATCCAGCAGAGGAGTTGCTAGCGTTCTTCGAAGCCACCAGCCAGGCGCAGCGGCTTGCTGACGTCGGCCGCCAGCAACTGCACCAGTGCCTGCGCCGCGGCAGGGTCGGCGGCGCGGCCGCAGACGGCCGCGGTATACACCGTCGCAAGCTCGAACGCGCTGGGCAGCACGCCGACCAATTGCACGCCGGGCGTGTAAAGGATCTCGGTCACTTGCGTGCAGCCAACCAGCTGCGATCCAGGGGCCGCCGCCATCTCGCGCATGGCAGTGGCGCCATTGGGGAACGGCCGCAGCTGGGAGGCGAGTTCCTGGTCCAGGCCGAGCGTCTGCATCACCTTCATGAAGTGGATGCCGGCCGTCGCCTTGACCGGGTCGGGAAAGTAGATGCCCTGCGCGCCGCGCAGCACGGCCGCCAGCGCTTCCGGCGTGTCGACCGCGGGCGCCGGTTCGCCGGACTTCACCGCGACGCCGGTGCGCACGACGCCCAGTGGCCTGGCGGATCCCGCCACGGCGTGGCCCTGCCGTTCCAGCTCCGCGATCAGCGCCGCCGTCAGGATGACCACATCGCAGGGTGCGCCCGCCAGCAGCTTGTCCTTCATCAGGCCCACGGCGCCGAACGTCCCATCGATGGAACAGCCGTGTTGCGCGGCGAAGCCTTCGCTCAACTGGGCGACCAGGCCCTGCGCAGCGCCGCCGCTGATCACGTGCAAGGATTTCATCACTCGGCCTTGATGTTGGCCGACTTGATCACCTGCGCCCACTTCGCGATGTCGTCCTGGATGTACTTCTCAAACACTGGAGGCGTCATGACCAATGGCGTTGCGCCCTGCCTGCCCCATGTCTGCCTGACATCGGACTGGCTGGAAACCCGCGAGACCGCTTCGTTCAACCGATCGACCACTGCCTTGGGCGTGCCCTTGGGCGCCATTAATCCGAGCCAGATCGTGGTGTCGTAGTTCGGGACGCCGGCCTCGTGCACCGTCGGTACCTCGGGCAGCACGGTCGATCGCTGACGGCCGGTGGTGGCGATCGCCTTGACCTTGCCGGCCTTGACCTGTTCCGCCATGGTCGTGACCGCATCGAACATCAGGTCGACCTGTCCCCCGATCACGTCGGTCCGGGCTCCAGAACTGCCCTTGTAAGGGATGTGGACCAGGTACACACCGGCCATGCTCTTGAACAATTCGCCGGCCATGTGATACGGCGTTCCGAGACCCGAAGAGGCGTAGTTGAGCTTGCCGGGCTGGGACCGGGCCTGCTGCAACAAGTCCTTGAGGGTCGACGACTTCAAGGCCGGATTGGCGACCAGCACCAGATCCGAGTAATTGATTGGAGCGATCCCGACGAAGTCCCGCGTCAGCGCGAACGGCTTGTTCGCGATCAACGTCTCGTTGACGGTATGCGTATTCGACATCAGCAGCAGCGTGTAGCCGTCCGGCGCCGACTTGGCCGCCAGGTCGGTGCCGATGACCGATCCGGCCCCGGGCTTGTTGTCCACGACGAACGTCTGACCCAATGCTTCCTGCAACCGCTGCGAGATGAAACGGGCGTAGTTGTCGGCCGGCCCGCCAGTCGCGAACGGCACGATGATTTTCACCGGCCGGTTCGGGTAAGTCTGCCCGAATGCCGGAAGCGCGAGCATGGAACTCGCGAGTCCGACGGCCAGCAGGGAAGCAAGAAC
>JAJAZH010000332.1 GCA_026785815.1 Ramlibacter sp.
CATCGGTGCTGCGGCGCGCGAGCCAGCCCTGTTGCCGATTCAGTCTGCAGTCCGGGCCCGCGGTTTGCCTGGCACTGGCGCGTCCGCGTGGGCGCGTGGGCGCGTACTTTGCGGCAAACTGGGTTCGGTGAGGCTTCTTGAAAGCACTTCTGCTGAAGTATTGGGACCGCCTTCGATCCAGCTTCTGGTTCGTGCCTGCGGTCATGGCGAGCCTCGCCGTGGCACTGGCCATGGGCGCCGTCGAGCTCGACAAGTCCAACACCGAAGGCTGGCTGCAGCGCCTGGGCTGGATCTATTCCGGCGGCGCGGAAGGTGCCAGCCTGTTGCTGGGCACCGCCGCCGGGTCGATGATTGCCATCGCCGGGACCGTGTTCTCGATGACGCTGGTGGCGCTGTCGCTCGCCTCGTCCCAGCTGGGCCCCCGTCTGCTGCGCAACTTCATGCGCGACACCGCCAACCAGGTGGTGCTTGGCACCTTCGGGGCCACGTTCGTGTACTGCCTGCTCGTACTGCGTACCATCCGGCGCGCCGACGAGGTGGCCTTCGTGCCTCATCTGTCCGTCAGCATCGGTGTGTTGCTGGCCATCGTCAGTATCGGGGTGCTGATTTACTTCATCCATCATGTCTCGGTCTCGATCCAGGCCGATGAGGTCGTGGCACGGGTCGGAAGGGAACTGGTGGACGGGATCGACAGACTGTTTCCCGGCCAGCTGGGCAAGCCTGGATCCGAATCCTCGAAAGCGCCGAGCCACGCCGACCTGCCGGCGGCGTTCGCACGCGAGGCCCGCCCTGTGGGCGCCCTCGCAGACGGCTATCTCCAGCGGATCGATACCGAGGCCCTGATGGCGTTGGCAAGCCAGGAAGATCTGCTGCTTCGGTTGGAGCGACGGCCCGGGCACTACCTCGTCAAGGGCCGGGCGATGGTGATGGTCTGGCCCGGAGACCGTGTCACTGAAACGCTGGTCGACAAGATGAACGCCGCCTTCGTGCTCGGCAATCAACGCACCGCCGCCCAGGATGTCGAGTTCTCCGTCCACCAGTTGGTCGAGATCGCCGTGCGGGCGCTGTCCCCGGGCATCAACGACCCGTTCACGGCGATCGCCTGCGTGGATCGACTGGGATCGGGTCTGTGCCGATTGGCGCGACGCGGCATGCCATCGGCCCTCCGATTCGACCGTCAAGGGCAGCTGCGGCTGGTGGCGCCGGGGCCCTCGTTTGCAGGGATCGCGGACGCGGCATTCAACCAGATCAGGCAAAGCGCACGTTCGAACCCGGCAGTGGCGATCCGCATGCTCGATGTCATCGCCCAGGTCGCCGGCCACGTGCAGAACGCGCCGGACGCTGCCTGCCTCCAGCGCCACGCCGGCATGATCGTCACAGGGGCGCGGGAAGCCGTGCCGGAAGCCGACGATCTGCTCGCCGTCGAGGCGCGCTTCACGGCGGCGACACAGGCCCTGCGCGTGCTTCACGGCTGACGCAACGACAGCTTTCGCAATCAAGCACTCACTTCGGGCCGGGCGCCTGCGTCGGTTTCGACGTCAGCAAAATGGCGATACCGACCGCTGCGGCCAGCAACCGCCCAGTCTTCTTCACCAGTGATTTTTCGCAGCTGTCGAGCTATCGAGCCGTCGAGCTGCGGGATGATCGCAGAGACACCCCATTTAGCTCCAGTCTGTAACCCCGCCAGGGTCTGCAGCGAAGTACATTGGACGACCGTTCGAAGTCAATGCCAAAAAGGAAGAAACCATGAATGATTCAGATTTGAGAACTCGAGCATCGATACATTGGAGTGCGGCGATCTGGTCCGGCATCATCGCCGGCGCTGTATTCATGATGCTGGAGATGGTGTTGGTACCCGTCTTCATGGGAGGCAGTCCGTGGGGCCCCCCGCGCATGATCGCCGCGATCGTTATGGGCAAGTCGGTCCTGCCGCCGCCGGACACCTTCGCCCTGGCGCCGGTGATGGTGGCGATGCTGATCCATTTGATGCTTTCAATTGTCTTGTCCATCGTCCTGGCCTTGCTGGTGGCCCGCCTGGGCACCGGCGCGGCGGTCATGGTCGGAGCGGTCTTCGGGCTCGTGCTCTATGTGATTAATTTTTATGGGATGACCGCGGTGTTTCCCTGGTTCGCCATGGCGCGCAACTGGGTCACCATCTTTGCGCATGTCATGTTCGGCGCGGTGGCTGCCTTGTCGTACGGTTGGTTGCGCAGGTCCAGACTGAATTGAAGCTCGGCTTGATGGGCCTGGCCGTCCTGACCGGCGTGCTGCCGAGCGTGGCGGTGATGTAGCAAAGATGGCGAAACCGTAGGTAGCCAGCGCCAGGCACAACAGGCGGCAGCGGCGGCACGCCCCATCCGACCAAGTTCACGCCACAAAGCGCACGGCCCGCGTCTAAGTGAAACTGCCTTAGGACCAATTCACATGCGAACCGGTTCACCCAAAGGGGCCTCGGCAGCGGCATTCGTGTGCAAGCGATCCGAGGCGCAACGGCACTCCTGCTGGTCTCTGCCGCTCTACTGGTGCAAGCCCAGCCACATGAAGCACGCGGCGATGGCTGGATCGTGCGCGGCTCGACTGTCGCGAGCGATCGGATCGACCCGGCGAGGGCCACCTATTTCGCTCGATTTTCGCCGTCGTCCATCGGCTGTACGTGTGGGAGTTCAACAGCCGCGACTCGACCATCCTGGCCCGAGACGCGGCAGCATTTGGGCTTCAAGGGCTTCCACGGATGAAGCAGGCAATCCGCGCACCGAACGCGGATGCTGAACATACGCCGCGCCAGCGACAGGGCGACAGCTACTGCGCCGGGCGTGACAAGGGTCGTGGCGAAGCCGGCGCGCGCCGGACCGGCGCACGGTGCTACAAACCCATATCCGCCACTTGCAGCCGGCCCGCCGCCGGACCCCGCCATGGACCTTTCGAACTCCTCTTCCCCGGCCCGGGCCGGCCTGCGCATCGACGGCGCCCGCCTGTGGCAGCGGCTGATGGCGATGGCGCGCATCGGCGCCACGCCTCGCGGCGGCGTCTGCCGGCTGGCTCTGACCGATCTGGACCGGCAGGGCCGCGAGCTGTTCATGCAGTGGGCGCGCGAGCTCGGCTGCACGCTGCGCACAGACGCCATCGGCAACCTGTTCGCGCGCCGCGCCGGCAGCGACGACAGCCTGCCCGCGGTGGCCACCGGCAGCCACCTGGACACACAGCCCACCGGCGGCAAGTTCGACGGCAACTACGGCGTGCTGGCCGGGCTGGAGGTGCTGGCCACCCTGGCCGGCGCCGGCGTGCGCACCCGCGCCCCGCTGGAAGTGTGCGTCTGGACCAACGAGGAAGGCTCGCGTTTTGTTCCGGTGATGATGGGCTCGGGCGTCTATGCCGGCGCCTTCAGCCTGGAGCATGCGCTGGCGGCGCAGGATGCCCAGGGCACGACCGTGCGCCAGGCGCTGGCCGCGATCGGCCAGGCCGGCGGCCCGCCCAGCGGCGTGGCCGACGGCGCGCCGCGCTTCGGTGCCTACTTCGAAGCCCACATCGAGCAGGGCCCGGTGCTGGAGGATGCCGGCATCACGATCGGCGCGGTGACCGGTGCCCTGGGCCAGCGCTGGTACGACGTCACCGTGACCGGCATGGAGGCGCACGCCGGGCCCACGCCGATGGCGCTGCGGCGCGACGCGCTGCTGCCGGCCACCGTGCTGATGCAGCGCGTCAATGCCATCGCGCTGGCCGAGCAGCCGCACGGCCGCGGCACCGTGGGCAGCGTGACCGTCCACCCGAACTCGCGCAACGTGATCCCGGGGCGGGTGAAGTTCACCGTGGATTTCCGTCACGGCGATGAGGCCGGCCTGGCCCGCATGGAGGCGGCCCTGCACGCCGCAGTGGCCGGCCTGGCCGCCCCCGGCATCGACATCCAGGTCGAGCAGGTGGTGCACTTCCCGCCTCAGCCCTTCGATGCCGAACTGGTGGCCCTGGTGCGCCATGCCGCCGCGCAGGTCGGCCTGCCGCACCTTGACGTGGTCAGCGGCGCCGGCCATGACGCGGTGTACGTGGCGCGCACGGCGCCGGCCGCGATGATCTTCATCCCGTGCAAGGACGGCATCTCGCACAACGAGATCGAGGACGCGCTGCCCGAGCACATCACCGCCGGCGCCGACGTGCTGCTGCAGGCCATGCTGGCCCGCGCCGGCGTGGCGGAGGGCGCGGCCGTATGAGACACCGCCGGGCCGCCCCAAGGCGAATCCCGCAGCGCCTAGCGCGGAGGGTCGCCCAATGACCCGGCTGCTGCAGGCCCGGCCGGTGTCGGCCGAGGCCTTCGCGCCCTACGGCTGGCTGGTCGCAGCGACGCCAGGCAGCGGCCGGCCGATCAACGACGGCACCAGCCTGCGCCTGGACGACGTCGGCGAACTGGCGCTCACCGCGCAGGGCGGCGCGCCCTGCATCGCGGTGTTCCGGGCCCGGGCCCGCGCCATTGCCGGGCCCTGGCAGGCGCTGGAGGTGCACCGGCTGGGCACCCAGACCTTCGTGCCGCTGGCCGGAGCGCGCTGTGTGCTGCTGGTGGCGCTGGGCGACGCCGAACCTGACCCGGCCAGCCTGGCGGCGTTCGTGCTGCCCGGCGACCAGGGCGTGACCCTGCGCGCCGGCACCTGGCACCACGGGCTGCTGGCGCTGGACGACGGCGACTGGGTGGTGATCGAACGGCGCGGGGCGGCGGTCGACTGCGACGTCGCGCGGCTGCCGGAGCCGGTCGGGCTGGTCCTGGCCTGAAGGCCTTCAGCCGCGGTGCGCGGCGACCTGCTCGGCCAGTCGCACCAGGCTGCGGTCGCTGCCCGGCGGGCCGAGCAGGCTCAGGCCCAGCGGCGCGCCCAGCCGGGTGGCCAGCGGCAGGCTCAGCTGCGGGAAGCCGCTCAGGCCGGCGATGCACAGCAGGTGGATGGCGCGGTTGCGGTAGCCCTCCAGGCTGGCGTCGTCGGCTGCGATAAGCGGCGCGACGTCCGGCATCGTCGGCATCAGCAGCACGCCGTCACTTCCCAGCAGGTCGAGCAGATGGGCGCGGAAACGTGCGCGGAAGGCGGTGCCGGCGGCGAACTGTTCATCGGTGACCGCGCGCGACCAGGCGAAGCGCTCCTTCACGCCCGGCCCCAGCGGCGGCGCATAGCGCTCGATGAAGGGGCCGTCGGTGAGCCAGGCCTCGCGGCCCTGGATGTGGCGGAAGTGCCAGTACATCGCTTCGAAGCTGTCCAGCACCACGCCCACCGGCCGGGCCGCGCCCAGCGCCGCCTCGATGCGCGCGCGCGGCGCGGCCAGCGCTTCGCGCACCGGCGGCTCCAGCAGGTCCCAGAC
>JAJAZH010000333.1 GCA_026785815.1 Ramlibacter sp.
ATCCTGAGCGGCGCCGGCGTCAAGCCGGGCGACACGGTACTCGGCCTGGCCTCCAGCGGGGTTCACTCCAATGGGTTCTCGCTGGTGCGCAAATGCATCGAGCGCGCCGGTGCCAGCCTGCCGGCGACGCTGGACGGCCAGTCTTTCCGCCAGGCGGTGATGGCCCCGACCCGGCTGTATGTCAAGAGCGTCCTGGCCGCGCTGGCGCAACATCCAGCGACCGACACCGCGCCAGGAATCAAGGCGCTGGCCCACATCACCGGCGGCGGCTTGCTGGAAAACATTCCCCGAGTGCTGCCGGAAGGAACGGCGGCGCAGCTGAAAAAAGGCAGCTGGCCGCAGACCGAACTGTTCGCCTGGCTGCAGCGCACCGCGGGGATCGACGACCAGGAAATGAACCGCACCTTCAACAACGGCATCGGCATGGTGGTCGTGGTCGATGCCGCCGCGGCTTCGGCAGTCGCAGCGACCTTGCGCGCTGGCGGCGAGACCGTCTACCAGATCGGCGCCATCGCCGCCCGCGGCACCGGTCCCGCCGTCGTGGTGGCCTGAGTCCCGGATGAGCGTACCCGGCGCCCCCAGTCAGCGACTGCCAGCCGGCATCTGGGTGCTGGGTTTCGTCAGCCTGCTGATGGACATCTCGTCCGAGATGATCCACAGCCTGCTGCCGGTGTTCATGGTGGCGACGCTGGGCATGAGCGCGCTGGCGGTCGGACTGATCGAAGGCGCGGCCGAGGCCACGGCGATGATCGTGAAGGTGTTCTCCGGCGTCCTGAGTGATTACTGGGGCCGGCGCAAGCCGCTGGCCGTGTTCGGCTATGGGCTGGGCGCCTTGTCCAAGCCGCTGTTCGCGCTGGCTGGCGGCGTCGGCCTGCTGGTGACCGCCCGGCTGCTCGATCGGGTCGGCAAAGGCATCCGCGGTGCGCCGCGCGACGCGCTGGTCGCCGACCTGGCGCCACCGGGAATGCGCGGCGCCGCGTTCGGACTGCGCCAGTCGCTGGACACCGTCGGCGCTTTCCTCGGGCCGATGATCGCGATCGCGCTGATGCTGCTGTGGGCCAACGACGTGCGGGCCGTGTTCTGGGTCGCCGTCATCCCCGCCGTGCTCGCCGTGCTGCTGCTGGTGGCTGGAATCCGCGAACCGGCACTGCCCGCGGGCGCCCGCCGCACCAATCCGATCCGGCGCGACAACCTGCGGCGGCTCGGACGCGACTACTGGTGGGTGGTCGCCGTCGGCGCGGTGTTCACCCTGGCACGTTTCAGCGAAGCCTTCCTGGTGATGCGCGCGCACCAGGGCGGCCTGCCACTGGCCTGGACTCCGCTGGTGCTGATCGTGATGAGCGTCGTGTACTCGGCGGGCGCCTATCCGTTCGGCAAGCTGTCGGACCGGGTCAGCCAGCGGGCGTTGCTGGCCTGGGGCCTGCTGGCGCTGATCGCAGCCGACCTGCTGCTGGCGTGGCGCGCCGACGGGCCGGTGTTGTGGGCCGGCATCGCCCTGTGGGGACTGCACATGGCGATGACCCAGGGCCTGCTGGCGACGCTGGTGGCGCAGGCCGCGCCGGCCGACCTGCGCGGCACGGCTTTCGGGTTCTTCAACCTGATGAGCGGCCTGGCGCTGCTGGTGGCCAGCGGCCTGGCCGGCCTGCTGTGGGACCTGAGGGGGCCGGCAACGACTTTCGTGGCCGGCGCTGCGCTGAGCGCAATGGCACTGGCGCTGCTGTTTTCCCGACCGGGCAGCTGGCGCTAGGGCGTGTTCACACTATTTCCGGGGGACGCGTTGCTGGTCAAAAAGGTCATGCGCAAGGCGCAAAACGCTGCCGGGGTCGCCCCCCGGCAAGGCTTTGTAACGCGGCGTATGGTCTTTTTGGCCGCAACCCGCAGGGAACGGGCGTTCGCGCTCCCGGCAATTGCGTGAACACGCTCTAGTTGCGGGCCCGGCGCAAGTCGGCCACGCGATCGGCGATGGCGTCGATGTCGAGTGCGTCCTGGGCATGGACCAGGTAGGTCTCCAGGTCACCCACGGCCTGCGAAGCATGGCCCTGCTCGGCGTGCGCCAGGCCGCGGTCGCGGTACTCGGCCCAGGAATCCGGCAGCAGAATCACCAGCCGGTCCTGCACCGCGATCAGGCGCTGCCAGTCTTCCTGTGAGCGGTGGATCTCCTTCAGGTTGCGCAGCATTCGGGCAATGATGTCGCGCGGCGGCGCGGCCTGCAGGTACAGCCCCAGCGGCACCTCGAATTCATCGACCAGCCCGTTGCGCCGCTTGTACGGCTCCAGCCGATCCGACAGTTCCTCGCGCGACAGCGACTGGCCGGTGAACGGATCGATCACCACCTGCCCTTTCGGCAGGTTGACCTTGACCATGAAGTGGCCCGGAAAGCAGACCCCGCGCGCGTGCAGGCCGAGGCCCTGGGCCAGCTCGATCCACAACACGGCCAGCGAGATCTGGATGCCGCGGCGCGTGCGCAGCACCACGTTCAGGTGGCTATTGTCGGGGTCGCAGTAGTCGTTGACGTTGCCGCCGAAACTGAGGTCGCGAAAGAAAAACTGGTTGAGCGACCGCAGCCGGTGCAGCGGCGCCGCGTCGGTCGGCAGGCGCCGCTTCAGGCGCGCGAGCAGCTGGTCGACGTCGCCCAGGATCTGCTGGACATCGAGATCGGGGTATTCGTCCTGCGCCAGACTGGCGGCGGCTTCGAGCAGCGGAAACTGATCATCGCTCTGCACCAGCGAGCCGAAATACTCGAGTGGCGTCGGAGCGGTCAGGTTCAACAGCATGCGTTCTTTGTAATGGAGCGGTTCGAGGCCGTCAAGTTCGATTGCCCCAAGGGCCCGGATCAGTGCGTGACAAACTGCCGCAGCCGCACTCCAGCCGCCGCCAGCGCGATGAAATAAATCGCGGCCGCACCGAGCAGCATCATCGTCATCAGCCCGACCCGCTTAAGCAGTTCGCCACGCATGCCGAGCCACGGAAAACTGGCGGCGCCCCACATCAGGAAGATGGCGAGCAGCGCGCTGCCGGCGATCACCTGCAGCACGAACACGCCCCAGCCGGGAAGCGGTTTGTAGCTGCCGCGCCGCAGCAGGCCGATCAGCAGCAACAGGGCGTTGAGCAGCGCGCCGAGGCCGATCGACAGCGCCAGCCCCGCATGGCGAAGCACCGGCACCAGGGCAAGATTGAACAACTGGGTAGCGACCAGGGCCGCAATGGCGATGCGCATCGGCGTCTTCATGTCCTGGCTGGCGCAGTAGCCCGGCGCCAACACCTTGATGGCGACCGGCCCCAGCAGTCCGCTGCCGTAGCCGGCGAGCGCCAGTGCCACCTGGGCGACGTCGCTGTCCTTGAAGGCGCCGTAATGGAACAGCGTGGCGACCAGCGGCCGGGCAAACACCAGCAATGCCACCGAACAGGGAATCGCCAGCAGGAACACCAGCCGCAGTCCCCAGGCTTGTTGCGAGACGCCTGGCCGGCGTCTCGCAGGTCATCCGCTCGGCTGCGCTTGCGTATCCGGCGCCCTCAAGGATTGCGCGTGAATTTCCAGGTGAAGACGCCGTCTGTTCCATCGGTGTCATTGCCTTCGATGCGCATCGCCTGGTCGGGGTTCAGCGGAACCACGACCGCGCCAGCGGCCTCGACGCCTTCCGTCCCGCTGTTTCCTCCAAAGTACGGTAGTCCAATGAACTGCACTTTCCTGCTGTCCGGGCAAGTCACCGTCACCGGCCAACCGGACTTGGCCGACCCGCGATAGGTCGGAGGGCTGGTGTTGTAGTCGACAAACAGGAAACCGCTTGAATCGATTGACCCGCTGGTGGCAGGGAAACTGCACTGGCCGTTGTCGCTGGCCATGGTTCCGGTGCCGGTCGCGATGTACTGGGCGATGTTGTTGTCCCTGACCAGCAAGATCCACGTTACCTCCACCTGGGCGGAGTTATAGCGGTCCTTGTAGCTTGCCGTCCCGGTCCAGGAATCGCTACCGACGACGGTGATGTTGGAGACCAGCAGCAGGCGGCCATTCGGTCCGTCCAAGGCTGCGCTAACGGCAACGATATTGGGCGTGGGTTCGAACTGCGGCGCGGTATAGGTCGCGGACAATCCGTCGCCGCTGACCGTACCGAAGGCGCCGCCACCGGGACGGCCGTTGACCGACCACTCCTTCGCTCGCGCAAGCGGCGCGGGTCCCTCCACGTCGCATGCGTACCCCAGGGGAGTCAGCCCGGCCACTTCTTTTGCCGGATAGCAAGCCACCACCTGCAAGGCGACTATTTGGCTGACCTTCACCGTTTTTCGAGCCGGGACGAGCTGGATGCCCGCAACCGCCGACCAGACACTGAAGTGGGTGCTGGCAACGCTGACGGTCCGGGCCGCGGTATCGACAGTGGCGTCGCCCACCCATTGCCAGTGGCCCGTGCCGGTTTGAAAAGCGGCGCCGAGCGCGCCAGCCGCCGTCCCCTGCACGTCCTGATCGGTGTACCCAAAGCTCAGCGTCACCGGCTTCAGGAAGGTCTGTCCTTCCGGCGTAAGCCGGTAGGCCGCGCCCCGCCTGCCGTGCGCCAGGTTGGTCTGGGGCTGGATGCTGATGGCTGTGTCGGAAGCGAGCGCCCCGGCTGGAACGGTGAGCGTCAGTTTTCCGTCGGCCGAGATGAGGCTGCCGCCGGCCGCGCCGATTGTTTTGCTGGCCGGGTTGCCGGTGGGGCTGCCCACGGCCGTCGCGCTCGGCTGGGCGGTCGAGGGTGTGGTGGCGCCGGGGGGTGCACCGGGTGCCGGGGGTGCTGGGGGCGTTGCGGGTGCACCGGCTGCCGGGGGCTCCGGGGCGGGCGAGGCCGCCGCGGTGTCCGCAGCCCCTCCGCTGACGCTGCCGCTGCCACCTCCGCACCCATGCAGCATCAGCATGCCGCCAAGCAGCACGATCAGCCCGGTCATCCGCAAGTCGCCGAAAAAGAAGGTCTTCATAGGTGCCCCTGTTGTGCTACTGGATACTGCCGGTGGTGGTGATGGAGATGGGGTTGACGCCTGCCCCCACTGGCGTGCCAACGAGGCTGAGCGCGCCGCTGGTGGCGTTGATGGCATAGGTCTCGACGGTGCCGCCCGAGATCGCCACATAGGCGAACTTGCCCGAGCGGTCGACGGTAATGGAAACCGGGTTGGAAGCCGTCGCGAACGGCGAACCCGTGACCGCCCCGAGCGCTCCGGTACCGGGGTTGATGGTGTAGGCCGATACGGTCTGGCCATTCGCATTCACCACGTAGGCGAATTTGCCCAGGGGGTCGGTGGTGACCGCGTAAGGACTCGACCCCGCCGCGAATGGTGAACCCACGATCGCCGTCAGCGCACCGGTCGTGGCATTGATGGTGTAGGCCGAGGTGTTGTTGCTGCCGAAATTCGACACATAGACGAACATGCCGGAGGCGTCGACGGTGACCGAGTCCGGTCCGGTCCCCGCCGCAAACGGCGAACCAGCCACGGCGGTGAGCGCCCCGGTCGTGGGATTGATGGTGTAGGCCGAGACTGAGGAGCCCTGGCTGTTCGCGACATAGGCGAACCTGCCCGAGGGGTCGATGGTGACGGAATAGGCGGCCATCCCCGCCGCGAACGGCGAGCCCGGCACGGCGCTGAGCGCACCGGTTGTGGCATCGATCGCGTAGCCCGAGACGTTGTTGGAGTTCTGATTCGCTGCATAGGCGAACCTGCCCGAGGGGTCGACGGAGACGGAGAGCGGATTCGTTCCGGCCGCCACGGCTGCGCCCACGGTGGTGAGCGCGCCGGTCGTGGCATTGATGGCGTATGTCGAGACGCTGCTGGTGCCGGTATCCGAATTGGCCGCGTAGACGAACCTGCCGGCCGGGTCCACGGAGACGGAGAAGTTAGTCGTGCCCCCCGCGAACGGCGAGCCCGCCACAGGCGTCAACGCGCCACTCCCGGCGTTGATGGTGTAGGCCGAGATGTTGTTGGAGACGGTGTTCGCCGCATAGGCGAACCTGGGCGTGTAGCGCACTTCTGAGGTGCCCTTGCTCATGGCGATAGCAAACCCACCCGCGCGTCCGCTGACCGTTCCGGCACTCGTCAGTATCCCGGTGCTGGGATTGATGGTGTAGGCCGTGACGGTGTTGGAGCTATCAGTCGCCACATATGCAAACCTGCCTGAAGGGTCGATCGCGAGGGAGCGAGGGTTCCCGGTTCCCGCGCCCGCTGGAACAGCGCCGATGTTGGTGAGCGCGCCGGTACTCCCATTGATCACATAAGCCGAGACATCGTGAGAAGAAGTATTTGTCACGTAGGCGAACTTGCCCGAAGGATCCACGGTGATTGAAAAGGGATTCAACCCCGTCGCTACGCCGGCACCCAGACTTGTGAGCGCACCGGTGCCGGGGTTGATGCTGTAGGCCGAAACGGTATTGGAGACAAAATTCGCCACATACGCGAACCTGCCCGAAGGATCAACAGTGACGGACTGGGGCACCGATCCAGTCGCCACGGCAGTACCGATGCTGGCGAGCGCGCCAGTGCTGGCGTTGATGGTGTAGGCCGAAACAGTATTGGAACTGGCATTCGCCACGTAAGCGAACTTGCCCGAAGGGTCTATGGTGACGGAGCGGGGATCGCGCATCGCTGCAAACGGAGAGCCTGCGACGGGCGTTAGCGCACCGGTGCTGGCGTTGATGCGATAGGCGGAGACGTCAAAGGATGCCTCATTCGCCACATAGGCGAAGCGACCGGACGGGTCGACGGTGACTGCGTAAGGCCACGTTCCAGCCGATACCGCGCCCACACTTGTGAGTGCCCCGGTGCTGGCGTTGACGGTGTAGGCCGAGACGTCGTTGGAACTGTGATTCGCGACGTAGGCAAACCGGCCCGAGGGGTCAACGGCCACGGAGTGAGGATGCGTCCCCGCGGCCACGTAGCCGTTGTGCCGCATGTGCCCGGTCACGGCATTGACTGAGTAGATGGAAACAGTGTTGTCACCGGCGTTCGCCACATAGGCAAAGCGCGGCACATGACAATCGACCACCACATTGGTGACCGGGGCCGAGGCGATAGTGCCGCTGCCGTTGCGCAGGGCGCGGCAGGTCTGCCTGTCCCCGGCCGGCTGGGTCAGCACGCTGACGCTGTAGGCGCCCGCGTCGGCCATCGGCAGGCTGAATGTGAAATTTCCATTGGCAGCCACAGTGAAGTTGTTGCCGCCATTGTTTTGCAAGACTGCGCTCGCGCCTGCCGCCAGGCCAAAAACCGTTCCACCCACGGTATAGGTGGCGGGTGCGGGTGCGGGTGC
>JAJAZH010000334.1 GCA_026785815.1 Ramlibacter sp.
GACCTGCCGGACGCGCGTCGCGCAGGGCGACCACCGAGGCAGCCAGCCGCGTCGCCGCACCCACGTCCAGACCCCCGTTGACCGAGAACAACGCGGCGAGTAGCGGCGGCGGCGCCAGGTTCACATCGACCAGGCCGGAGAACGGCTGTACTTCGACTATCACCTCGACCCCGTCGTAGGGAACCTTGATCCGGGCCAATCGTTCGCGCCTCTGGCTTTGCTGGTTCAGCGTCTGCACCGCCACGTGGATGGCCCCCTGGCCGACGGCATCGGCTTGCAGCCGGATCCGCGCCGACACCGCGCTGCGGATTTCCTCGCGCTGGGTCTGCACCAGCCCAGTGACGAGAATGCTCAGCGCGGCGACCACCCACAGGACCGCAATCAAGGCCACGCCGCGTTGCGTGCCGCGCTCGGGACCTGCAGCTTCGCGTCTCGTTTCGCCTGGATTCATTGAGGTCCCGTCACGAAGCCGCTGCCTCCGCCGCCCTGGTTTGCCGGCAGCGGATGCACGGAAAACACCAGCGGCGGCCACTGCGATCCGGCTGCGGCCAGCTGCATCCGGACCCGCGGCGGCAGCGTCCGCGACTCCGTGGGCCAGGCCGGCAGCCAGTTCAGTTCCATCCCCTCGCCGCCATAAGCGAGGACAAAACTGTCGACATTGCGCAGCAGGACCCGCGAGTCGCCCTGGCTCCAGTCGGGCAGCACCTTCTGCTCCCAGCGCCATGGCTGGAATCGCAGCACCAGGCCCGTGCTGCCGTCGCTCACTGTCTCGACCTTGAGCCGGAAGAAGAAGCGCCCGCCAGCGCCGAAACGCGGCGGCATCACTCCGATCCAGCTCACGCCGTCGCTTGCGCCCGAGAACAGAAGTCCCGTGCCCGGCGGCTCAATGCGCTGCGCCTCGCTGCGGCCGAAGATTTCGCGCAGGAAAGACGCAGCAACCCGCATTTCGTCGGTTGCAGCCGTCCGGGTGTCGATCCGTTGCGCCGATGCGCCCATGCTCCGGATCGATGATCCCAACACCAGCATGACAAGCGACAGCAACGCCATCGCGACCACCACCTCCACCAGCGTGAAGCCCCGAGCGCGAGACAACGTCGATTTGGTCGTGGCCCTCATCACCGGACCGCTCCCGGTATGGCGCGTTGCTGAGGCAGCAAGGTATGCAATTCGAGCAGGCGCGGACCTCGCCCGCTGCCCCAGGAAACCACCACGCGGACTTCGTGCAGGCGCGGAACCCCGGGATCGTTCGCGGTGGCCGTCGGATAAGGTGCGCTGCTGACCCGCCAATCCATCTCGGCGGCGCGGCCGCTTTCGTTCCAGCCGGCTTCAGGCACCGCATCCCTGGTTTCAATGATCGACTGGGCCAGCAGGTTCGCACGCTGGTCCAGATCGAGGTCGCCCACACCACGCAGCGCGCCGGTGCTGGCCTGGTACAACAACCCGAGCGACATGCTCATGATCGACAGCGCGACCAGCAGCTCCAGCAAGGAGAAGCCGCGCACGGATTGACGGACCGTGGAGCTCATGAGCCGAGTGCGGACTGGGTGATCGCGCCGGACAGCCAGTCCACCGTGATCCGCGTCCCGGCGCCACTGGGCCGAACCAGCTCGACGCTGCCGCCGGTAGCGCCCCCTTGCGGGTGAAACCGGATCGACACTTTTTGCTGGGCCGACAGCTCGACCTGAGCGGAGGTAAATCGGACCTGGAGCGTCTCGGGCAAAGAACTTGTCGGGCGGCCGTCCACGCCGAACTGCCGGGCGGGGAGATCGATCGAGAAACGCGCATCGCGGCCTTGCGCCAGCGCCAGCTGCCGGGCCGAACGCAAGTCGGCAAGAACGCGGCGGAGCGTGTCGCGGTACTGCATCGACTCGCGCATGCGTTCAAACGAGGGGGGAACCAGCGCCACGACCAACGCCAGCAGCGCCATGACAACCAGCAGTTCGATCAGCGTGAAGCCGCGCAAGCCGCGGGCGCGGATGGATCCCGCGTGGCTACTGTTTGTTGCGGATGTCGCCGTTTTCACCCTCACCGCCTGGCGTGCCATCCGCCCCTAGAGACAGGATTTCGAAAGAACCGCCGGGGCCGGGCTTGTAGACGTAGGGGTGCGACCAGGGGTCGAGCGGAACGCCGCCCTTGAGATAGGGACCGGACCATGCCGTCGCAGTCGCCGGCTTTTTCACCAGCGCCTCCAACCCTTCCTCGCTGGAGGGGTAACGACCGATGTCGAGCTTGAACAATTCGAGCGTCTTTTCGAGGTCGGCGATCTGCACTGCCGCTGTCTTGGACTTGGCGCCACCCAACTGGCCCAGCACCTTGGGTCCGACGATGCCGGCGAGCAGGGCCAGGATGGCGAGCACCACGAGCAGTTCGACAAGCGTGAAGCCCGAAAGGCGATTGTTATTGCGCACTGCGCGAAACGGAAGAAAACCGGGAGCCATGATCATCGCAAAATCATACCGCGAGATCATTGATCGCCAGAATGCCGAGCAGGATCGAAACGATGATCGTGGCGATCAACCCACCGAGCAGCAGGATCAGCGCCGGCTCGAGCAAGGTGAGCAGGCGCCGCACTCCGGTCTCGACCCGTCGGTCCAGCAGCTGGGCCACCTCCAGCAGCATGGGGCCGAGTTTTCCCGTCTCCTCGCCAACCCGCACCAGGTTCACCGCCAGCGGCTCGAACTGGCGCGTTTCCGCCAGCGTCTGCGCCAGCCGGCCCCCACCCTTGATCGACGGGGCCATTCCGGTGAGCGCCTGCCTGACAGGCGGACTGGTCACGGTAGAAATCGCAATGTCCAGCGCGCTCAGCAGCGAGACGCCTCCACTGACCAGTGTTCCCATGGTGCGGGCAAAAACTGTCAACTGGAAATCGAGCAACAGCTTGCCGACGAGGGGCAGCCTGAGCATCCGCGTCTGCAGCCTGGCATGACCGGCCGGCGTGCGCGCCCAGCGTCGTCCGGCCCATCCGGCAATGACGACCAGCAGGCCGATCAGCAAACCCCAGTCGCGGAAAACATGACTCAGCATCAGCACCACGCGCGTGGCAAACGGAATCGCATCTCCGAGGTCGACGAAAAGCTTCTCGAACTGCGGCACGACGAATCCGATCATGCCGATCACCGAGATCACCGAAACGCCCAGCAGGATCAAGGGATAGGTCGATGCGGCGACAACGTTCTCGCGCATGGCGGCGATCCGCTCCATGTGCGCCACCAGCCGCTCCAGCACCACTGCGAGCTGCCCGCCAGCCTCGCCAGCGCGGACCATGCTGACGTAGAACTCGCTGAAGTACGCATCGTGCCGGGCCAGCGCGCGACTGAGCGCAGCCCCGCCCTTCACGTCGTCCAGCACCTCCTGCAATAGAGTCCGCAATGCCGGCTTGTGGCCCATCTCGAGCAACAGACGCAACGCATAGGCCAGCGGCAAGCCAGCCCGCAGCATGATGCTCAGTTCGGTGGTGACGCTCAGGACGTCCTTGCTGCTGATCGATGCTTTCTTGCCGATCGACAGCGACAGGAAGGACTTTCCGGGCGTGCCCCCCGGGACTGCCAGCGAACTGCCGGCGGCTTCGATCGAGATCGGGACCAGACCGCGGGAACGCAACTGCGATGCCGCCTGGGGCGCATTGGCGGCATCGAGCCGGCCATTCTGGGTGCGGCCCGAGGGCTCGATCGCGCGCCAGATGAACTCAGCCATTGTCCTCGCTCTCGGTCGCGCGCAAGACCTCTTCGTAAGTTGTCAGGCCCTGGCTGACCTTGCGCAAACCGTCTTCATACAGAGTGACCATGCCAGAGCTCACGGCCAGCTCCTGCAGCACCGATCCGTCGCACCCCTCCAGGATTCCCTGGCGCATGGCGTCGTTGACCAGCATCAGTTCGAACAGGCCGGCGCGACCCTTGTAGCCCGTGTTGCGACACGCGGCGCAACCGCGCGGCCGAAACAGCGGCGCGCCCTGCGGCAGGAAGCGGTCCAGTCCGGTGGAGCGCAGCATCCCCGCGTCGGGAACCTGCGCTTCCTTGCACTCGTTGCAAAGCGTTCGAACCAGCCGCTGGGCCACCACACCGATCACCGTGGAAGTAATGAGATACCGCTCGACACCCATGTCGCGCATCCGGATCACCGCGCTGGCCGCCGTATTCGTGTGCAACGTGGACAGCACCAGGTGCCCGGTCAATGCGGCCTGGACTGCGATCTGCGCGGTCTCGCCGTCGCGCATTTCGCCGATCATGATGATGTCCGGGTCCTGCCGCAGGATGGACCGCAGCGCAGAGGCGAAAGTCAGGCCGATCTGGGGATGGACCTGCATCTGCGCGATTCCGGCAAACTGGTATTCGACCGGATCCTCGACCGTGATGATTTTCTGTACCGACGAATCGAGCTCCGCCAGCCCGGCGTAAAGCGTCGTGGTCTTACCGGCGCCGGTCGGTCCGGTCACCAGGAAAATGCCGTGCGGTCGCGCCAGCAGCGAGCGGAATGCACTGAGGGTGATGCTGTCCATCGCCATTTCCTCCAGGCTCAGGCGCACGCTGGCCCGGTCGAGCACACGCATCACGACACTTTCACCGTGAACGGTCGGAACGGTGGAAATGCGCAGGTCGAGCTCGCGGCCCTTGACGCGGGTGCGGATGCGGCCGTCCTGCGGCAGCCGACGTTCGGCAATGTCGATGTGGGCCAGCAACTTGATCCGCGACACCACCGCAGCGCCCTGCTTCACTGGAAGCAGGTCGGCTTCCTGCAGCACGCCGTCGATCCGGTAGCGGACGTGCAGCCCGTTCTCGAATGGCTCCAGATGAATGTCGGAAGCCCGCACATCGGTCACTCGTCCGACGATCGTGTTGACCAGCCTGATCACTGGCGCCTCGCTGGCCAGGTCTTTCAGATGCTCGACGAAGTCGCCGGAATCGACGTCTTCCTGACCTCCGGCCGAATCCAGGCCGCCGTCGGCATCGCGCTGCGCGAAAGCCTTGTCGATGTCGCTGGCCATGCCCAGAAAGGGCCGGATCTCCAGGCCGGTGGCGAGGCGCAACGCCTTGAGAACGAAGCGGTCCTGCGGATCGGCCATGACCACATCGAGCCAATCGGCCTCCCTCGCGATCGGCAGCACCCGGTGCGAGCGAAGAAAGGGCAGCTGCAAGCCCTCGACGTCCGGCGACGTTGCCGGAAAGTTGTCCGCCGTGACGAACGTCAGGCCCAGCAGGACCGACCGCGCTTGGGTCACGTCGACTTCCGACACCAGTCCGAGTTGGACCAGGACTTCGGACAGTCGACCCCGAAGTTCGTCCCCGGCGGCGATGGCTCGTTCCAGGTCGCGGGCGCTGAGTTTACCGGTCTGCACAAGCAGGTTGCCGATGCCCAGCTCCGACTCGTCGACGACGAAGATTTCGGCAGTGGAAGCGCTTGTCACCATGGGCAAAATTGTCTCACACGCCCATCGAACGACATGCCAGCGGTTCAGGCCAGCAGGTAAGGCTTCCTGAGCCGGATGAATGGGGCCTCGACGAAGCGGAAGCTGAGGTAGCACAGCGGCAGCATGCAGATGAAAGCGGCCACGGCCCACAGGCACGCCACATAAAAGTTGGACAAGTCGGCAATGCGCTCGTTCACGAATCGCGCGGCTGCGAAGACGAAGAAGAAGTGCAGCAGGTACATCGAATAGGAATAGTCACCGATCCGGCCCAGCACCCTAGAAACGCCGCCAGTGCTGAAGTTGAACGAGGTTTCGTACCACGCAATGCCCAGGCCAAATGCAAGTCCTTCGATGGTCGGCAGGACAATCCACAGCGCGCTGGGCGACGGGTACGAGGGATTCTGGAAGAAGCCGCCGCGCAGATCGAATTGCCAGTAGAACAGCGAGAACGCGGCGAACGCCAGCAGGGCCAGTCCATGGCGGCCGGCAGCCAGGGACCGGAAGTGATAAGCCACCATTCCCAGTGCGAACTGGTCGATCCGGCCGATCAGCGTCCAGTACGCGTATGTCTGGACCTCGCCGGTGTTCCAGTGAATCAAGGCGCGGGCTGCAATGGCAACCAGAACCACTGACACCGGTAACAGCCGGGAGCGGCGCAGCATCCACAGCAGCGCCGGGAGGATCGCGTAGTAATGGAATTCGACCGCGATCGACCAGCCACCGTTTGGCAGCGTCGGCAGGTACAGCCCTTTCGCCAGGAGGCGGGCATAGTCCCACAGGTTCTCTCCGGCAATGAATTTGCCGACACCGACGATCCCAATGACCAGCAGCAGCAGCGGCAACAGCCGCACGATCCGATTCCACAGGAACAACCGGTAACTGATCCTGCGTCCCTCGAGCAGCTTGGCGAACAGGTAGCCGCTGAGCGTCATGAACAGCGCAACGCCGGTATGACCCTCGTCCAGCAGGGCGAATGGTGGCAGCAGGGGCACGTATTCGAACGGGATCGGATAGCCATCGAACGAATGCAGGAAGTGCCACGTGAACACGATCAAGGCTGCGAGGGCCCGGACGTGGTCGAGGGCAATGAAATGGGTGCCGGAAGAGGATTTCATTCAACGCGCTGGACGCGGGGCCGAGGAACACCCATTCTCGCCAAATAGATCGACGCCCCTACAAACCGTCCGCACCCCGTTCTAGAGTGGGCTCGTCACCGCGGCGTCTTGCCCGCGCAGAACCAACCAAGGAATCCTCATGGTCACCAAAGCGACTACCGGCTCGGAAAGTGCAACCCGCCAGGCCGCGGCCGATTTCTCCAGCACGGTCAAGGAGTCGGCGCAGCAGATCTGGCTGGCGGGCCTGGGGGCGTTTGCAAAGGCGCAGGAAGAGGGCAGCAAGGTGTTCGACACGTTGGTCAAGGAAGGGGTTTCGATCCAGCGCAAGACCCAGTCGTCCGCCGGCGAAAAGCTCTCTGAAGCGACCAGCAAGATGACGAGCATGGCCAGCGATCTGTCGTCGCGGGCGTCTGGGCAGTGGGACAAGCTCGAGACGATCTTCGAAGGGCGGGTCTCCAAGGCGCTCGGCACTCTGGGCGTTCCGGCAGCGAGCGACATCACGGCCCTGAACGCGAGGATCGACGAACTTCAGCGCAAGCTGTCCCGGCTCGAACCGAAGACGACTGCAGCCCGACGGGCACCGGAGACGGCGGCCGGCAAGACAGCCGCCAAGCGCAAGCCGGCGCGCAAGACGTCCTAGCTGTCCCGGGCTCAACGAGAGCCCCAGCAAAAGCCGGTGAGATCGACGTGCTGCAGCGCAGCACGCGACGCCAATTCGCCCGCCTAAACTGGATCATGCATTTCCGCGCAGTTTCTTCCTCCCGCACCGGCTAGCAGCCATGGCCAAGAAGGCGCCTCGGCGAACAGCGGAACGGATCCTGGAAGTCACCCTCGACTTGTTCAACCGCTTCGGCGAACCGAACGTCTCCACGACGCTGATCTCGGCCGAGATGGGCATCAGCCCCGGCAACCTGTACTACCACTACCCCGCCAAGGACGAACTGATCAACGCGCTGTTCGACCGTTACGAGAGCGGCCTGAACGGGCTGCTCCATGCGGGCGGCGATGCGGCCGACGTGGAGGACGCATGGTTCTTCATGCATTCGCTGTTCGAGCTGATCTGGCAGCACCGCTTCCTTTACCGTGACCTCAACGACCTGCTGTCCAAGAACCGCCGGCTCGAGACGCATTTCCAGGCGGTGCTCAAGAACAAGACCCGCGCCGTCAAAGCGCTGCTGGACGGCTTGGGGCGCTCCGGCGCCCTGTCGATCGATTCGCGCCAGGTGGAAACCACCGCCACCTGCATGGTGGTGGTGCTGACGTACTGGTTGAGTTACGAGTATGTCCGCGACCCGCGCCGCGCCCTCGAGCCAGACAGCGCCCAGCTCGCCATGCTGCGGGGAGCGCATCATGTCCTCAATCTGCTGCTTCCCTATCTGGAACAAGGCCAGCGAATGCACCTGCTGGGGCTGGTGGGAGCCTACAGCGGCGGCGATGAGGGCTGAACCAAGGAGACGCTTGATGGCCAAGTGGACCGCATTCCCCCACCTGGGCGACTATCCATTCGACGCTTTTTCCCTGCGCGCGAACTGGCAACGTCTGCATGCGGGCGATGCAGAACCGCTGCCCAGCGACGATGCGATTCTGCAGGCCTGGGTGCTTTATCACTCGGGTGACTACCAACGTGCGGCCGAAGCCGGCCTGAAAGCTGGCGTTGACGGCATGACGGTGGCGAACCGGGCCACCTGTGTCTATGCGAATTACCTCGAGCGCAAGGAAAAGTCCAAGCTGGACTTGTTTCTGGAAGTCGCGCAACGCGCGGAAGCCCAGCTGGCCGGGAACGCCAAAAATCCGAACACCTGGTACTTGCAGGCATACGCCCTGGGCCGCTACAGCCAGGGCATCAGCGTGGCCCGGGCGCTGGCGCAAGGCCTGGGCAGCAAGGTCAAGGAGGCGCTGGAGAAAACCATCCAGCTGCAGCCCAAGCACGCGGATGCGCACATTGCGCTGGGGGCGTTTCATGCCGAAGTGATCGACAAGGTCGGCACGCTGATCGGCGGCATGACCTATGGCGCCAAGCAGGAGACAGGACTGCGGATGTTCCAGGACGCGTTGAAGCTCAACCCGGCGTCCGCGATCGGAATGATCGAGTACGCCAACGGGCTGGTCATGCTGCAGGGAGAGCGCAGGATGAAGGAGGCGACCAAGTTGTACGAGCAGGCGGCCAACAGCAAGCCGATGGACGCCACCGAGCGCCTGGACGTGGAGCTGGCCAAGGCCGAACTGCAGGACTGAGCGGGTCTTTCCGGCCCGCGTCGCTCAACCGTTCGGGTTCGCGGCCTACAAAGGGGAATCAAACTCGACCGCACACTGTGATCATGAACATTTTCGAAGCGTTGCGCGTCAGCCATGAAACCCAGCGGGCCCTTTCGGCCCGTTTGCTTGCCAGCCTGTCCGACACACCCGAGCGCGACCGGGTTTTCAAGGAACTCAAGCTCGAACTGAAAGCTCACGAAATTGCGGAAGAGCGCTGTTTTTACGTGCCGCTCTTTGCGCACGATGTGACGGTCGACCCGTCCCGCCATGCGATCGCGGAGCATCACGAAATCGACGAGATGGTGGAGGACATCGAGGAGCTGGCCTCCGGGTCCAGCAGCTGGCCCGAGGCCGCGAAAAAGCTGACCCACAAGATCGAACACCACCTGACGGAGGAAGAGCACAAGTTTTTTCAGGAAGCGGGCAAAGTGCTGACCGAGTCCCAGAAGCTTTCGCTGGCCAAGGAATACGAGGCCGAGTTCCTGACCCAGCGTCTCAAGCCGGCTTGAAGCGGGGCTTAAGATTGGCCGCTCGCACAGCAGCATGCTGGCGAGAGAAAAACGACAGGAGCTTTCATGGCCGATCTTCAGGGTGACTTCGACTCCGCCGTCGCCAATTCCAAGAGCCTTGCCGAAAGGCCGGACAACGCAACCCTGCTAAAGCTCTACGCGCTGTACAAGCAGGCGTCGTCGGGTGACGTGACCGAAAAGAAGCCGGGTTTCGGCGACATGATCGGTCGCGCCAAATGGGATGCCTGGAACGCTGTCAAGGGCACGTCGAAGGACGATGCGATGCAGCAGTACGTCGACCTGATTGGCTCGCTGAGCTGACTGGGGCGATCAGTGCGCCCTCGGTCAGATCTGCGAGCCTGAGGTCGTTCCGCCGGCCACGATGCCGCGCTGCTTCAGGGGGCCGGCTAGGCCTTCTTGACAGACTTCGCTTTGCCGGCGGCGGACTTCGCGGTCACCTTCGCGGTCACCTTCGCGACCGCCACGTCGAGGGCTTTCAGCGGCTCCTCCTGCGCCAGCAACTGGTCCAGGTTCTTGACGATTTCGCCTTCAATGCGATCCTTGAACACGCCCAGCAGGAATCCCAGCCGCGCATCCAGCTCGAACCGGTCGGCTGTGATCTTGAGTTCTCCATTCACACCCGAGCGGGTGAACGAAACCAGGTCGGAGGTCTTGCCTTCCTCATAGCTGCACGCCATGTCGAACTTCTGTTCGGCCAACTCGGCCCAGCGAAAGGCCAGCTTGCGCGCCTCAACCAGCCCGAGCGTGTGTTCGCGGTGAATTTGGATGTCAGGCACCAGCCATCTCCTTGAGCAGTTTGTGGCGTTGTTCTTTCGGCAGGGAGGCCAGCCGCTTCACAGCATCATAGAACCGGGGCCAGCTGCCCAGCTCGCGCGTGAACAGCGCCTCGAAACCGGGCACCAGGTCGTCGTACGCCGCCTGGGCGCCGAACGACGCGTTATTCGCCTCGTTGACCCATCGGTCATAGGAACGGAACCGGGCCGGGTCCCCACCCCAACTGTCGCGCAGCCGTGCATATTCCTGGCGGAAGCCATCAAACGCCTGCTTCTTCAAGTCCGCCAGCCGGTTGCGGTCCTGCGCGACGGAGGCATGGTCTCCATAGACTTGCGCCAGCTGACGGCGAGTCGATTGCGCCAGCCGGCGGAACTGGGCGCGCCGGGCGTCGTAGTCGGCGTATTCGCGGCGGGCGGCCTCGGTGGCCTGGGTGGACAGCCAGCGGGCTCCTCCCAGGCGCTCCACCGCAGTGGCGAACGACTCGTTGAACGTGGTGTCGCCGCTGGCATAAACGACCTGGTGTGCGAGCTCGTGGAAGATCAGGCGCGCCAGTTCGCCCTCCGGGTAGTTGATGAAGGTGTTGAGCAGCGGATCGCCGCCCGCCCAGTTCAGCCAGCCCAGGGTCGAATAAGCCGGCACCGGATAAACCGAAACTTCGAGCCCGTCCGCCGCCAATTGCGCCGCCTCGGCCCGCGCCTTGTTTTCATCGAAGTACCCGTGGTAGCCGACGCAGCCCGTGACCGGGAAACACCAGGTCTTGAGCGTGAGCGAAAACTCGGGCGCCGCGACGACGTTCCACACCGCCGCTGTGCGCTTGAGGTCCGCATAGCTGCGGTAACTGGCGTTGTCCGGCAGCTTCAGCTCGGCCACCGCAAAGCTGCGAATCCGCTGGCTCAGGGCCAGCCGCGCCTTCAACCGCTCGGGCGCCCCGGGATCGACAAGCCAGACGTCGACCGGCCTGGAGGCGCTCATCAGGCTCAGATGCCCGGTGGCCGACTGCCAGTAGTAGCCGAGATTGGCGCAGCCGGTCAGGCAAACCGCCAGTCCCAGGATCGTCACGACACCCGCAAGTCCCATTGCGATCCCCGCCCTCACGCGGCCTGCACTTCGACCAGGCAGTCATAGAACACCGGCCCGCGGCCCAGGTCGGTCAGCTTCTGGCTGGTGAGTTGATTGACATTGGTTCCGTCCAGGCCCTGCTTGCGCCACCAGATTCCCAACCCATTGACCACCCCGGGCCGCGCCCGTGCCGACACCTGCGCCTGGCACCGGTATTCGCCACGGTCATTGAAGACCCGCACCACGCTGCCGGAGCGGATCCCGCGCGGCGCGGCGTCGCTCTGGTGGATCTCGAGCAGCGGCTCGCCCTCGATCGCGCGCAGGCTGCGGACGTTCGGAAATGTGGAATTGAGAAAATTGCGCGCCGGCGGTGAAA
>JAJAZH010000335.1 GCA_026785815.1 Ramlibacter sp.
CATCGCCGTGAGCTCGACCTCGGACGGCGGAATCAAGGTCGGCGGCCGGACGCCGGAGCTGGCCATGCTCATGCGGCCGCTGCGACCAGAGTGCGGGTGTATTCGTCGCGGGGGTGGTCCAGCACCTGCAGCACCGGTCCCGATTCGACGATGGCGCCGTCTTTCATCACCATCAAGTCGTGCGCCATGGCCCGGATCACATCGACGTCGTGGGTGATCAGGAGGTAGCTCAGCCCTTTTTGCCGCTGCAGCTTTTGCAACAGGGCCAGCACCTGTTTCTGGATCGTGACATCCAGCGCGCTGGTGGGCTCGTCCAGCACCAACAGGCGGGGCTGCACGATCAGGGCCCGGGCAATCGCAAGACGCTGGCGCTGGCCACCAGAGAATTCGTGCGGATAGCGCTGCAACAGGCCGGGGAACTGGGCCTCGCCCAAGCCGACGTCCCCCAGCGCGGCGATTACCCGCTCGCGCCGCTGCGGCAGCGGCAGGGCAGCCTCATGCACCAACAGCCCTTCGCCGACGATTTCTTCGACCGTCATACGCGGTGAGAGCGAGGAAAAAGGATCCTGGAACACCACCTGCACCAGCCGCCGGATCGCCTTGTTGGATGCCGCATCGGGCCCCCAACGCGTGCCGACCACGTCAAGCTCACCGCCGTGCGGCATCAGGCCCAGCGCCGCCAGCGCCAGGGTCGACTTGCCCGATCCGGACTCGCCGACCACCCCCAGGGTGCGGCCGGGCGCAATAACGAAGTCGGCGCCCTTGACGGCCAGGAATTCGCCCTTGCGAAACCAGCCACGCAAGCCGGGGATGGGCACCGGATAGCTCACCCGCAGGCTGCGCGCCTGCATCACCGGCGCGCCGACAACGGCGTCTTCGGCGACGTCGCGCTCGGGCCGGCTGTCAATCAGCTTGCGGGTATAGGGGTGCTGCGGCTGACTGAAAACCCGGCTGACCTGGCCTTCCTCTACCAGATGCCCCTGTTCCATCACGGCCACCCGGTCGGCGAACTTGCGCACCAGGTTCAGGTCGTGCGTGATCAGCAGCAATGCCATCCCGGTTTGCCGCTGCAGGTCCGACAGCAGCTCCAGGATCTGGGTGCGCAACGTCACGTCCAGCGCGGTGGTGGGCTCGTCGGCCAGCAGCAGCTTGGGACGGCAGGCCAGGGCCATGGCAATCATGCCGCGCTGACGCTGGCCGCCGGAAAGCTGGTGCGGGAAGGACCCGGCGCGCCGGGCCGGCTCCGGAATGCCGGTGGCGGCCAGGGCTTCGATGGCGGCGGCCCAAGCCTGCTGCTTGGTCAGGCCCTGCTTGAGCTGAAGCACCTCGGCGATCTGGTCGCCGATGCTGAACAGCGGATTGAGCGCCGTCATCGGCTCCTGGAAGATCATGGCGATCTCGCGGCCGCGGATGCCCAGCAGTTCCCGCTCCGGCGCCGCGAGCAGATCGATCGGGCCGGCATGGCCCTCGACCCCGGCCAGCCGTGCCGAGCCGGAAATCTGGGCGTTCTGCACCAGCCGCAGCAGCGCCAGCGCGGTGACAGTCTTGCCCGAGCCGGACTCGCCCACCAGCGCCAGTTTCTCACCAGCGGCAATCGTGAAGTCCACGCCCCGCACGACTTCCTTGCCGGCGAAACTCACCCGCAGCTGGTTGACCTCGAGCAGCTTGGCGCTGTTCATGCGTCGGCCTTGCGGGGATCGAGGGCGTCGCGCAGCGCGTCTCCCATGAAGGTCAAGAGCAGGAGCGTGAGCACCAGCACGGCGAAGGTGAACAGCGAGATCCACCAGGCGTCGATGTTGTTCTTGCCCTGGCTGAGCAGTTCGCCCAGCGATGGCGTACCCGGCGGCACGCCCAGGCCCAGGAAATCCAGCGAGGTCAGCGCCAGGATCGCGGCGCTCATGCGAAACGGCAGGAAGGTCACCACCGGTGTCATGCTGTTGGGAAGGATGTGTCGCAGCATGATCCGCCGGTTGCTCACCCCCAGCGCGCGCGCCGCCCGCACATAGTCCATCTGCCGGTTGCGGAAGAACTCGGCCCGCACATAGTCCGACAGGCCCATCCAGCCGAACAGGCTGAGCAGGATGATCAGCAGCGCCACGCTGGGCGCGAACACCGCGCTGAAGATGATCAGCAGGTACAGCTCGGGCATCGAGCCCCAGATTTCGATGAAGCGCTGAAATGCCAGGTCGGTCTTGCCGCCGAAGTAGCCCTGCACCGCGCCGGTCGCCACCCCGATGGCAACGCCGATCGCCGTCAAAGCCAACCCGAACAGGACATTCAGCCGGAAGCCGTAGAGCAACAGGGCCAGCAGGTCGCGCCCCCGCTCATCGGTGCCCAGCAGGTTCTCGCCCGAAGGGGCCGCCGGGTTGGGCTGGCTGGCGAAATAGTTCAACGTGTTCGGTCCGTATGGATTGGGCGGGTAAACAGCCCAGTTGCCCTCTTGGGTGATCTTTTGCCGCACGAACGGATCGAGGTAATCCGCCGGCGTGTTGAAGTCACCGCCGAACACCTTCTCCGGGTAGTCGCGCACGATCGGGAAATAGAGCTCGCCGTTGAAGCGCACCAGCAATGGACGGTCATTGGACAGGACCTCGGCGAACAGGCTGAGCACCACCAGCGTGACGAACACCGTCAGGCTGACGAAGCCCAGCCGGTTGCGCCGGAACCGCCGCCAGGCCCGCCGTGCCGGCGAGAGATGCTCGGGTGGACCTGCGGGGGCCTGCGGATCGGAAAAGATTTCGGCAGGGCCCGGTCGAAGCTGGTCGAGCGGCTCGGCCGGAACGGCAACATCAATCGAATTTGACACGGGGGTCGACCCAGACATAACTCAGATCGCTGATCAGCTTGGTGAACAGGCCGATCAGGGTGAAGAGATAGAGCGTGCCGAGCACCACGGGGTAGTCGCGGCGGATCACGCTCTCGTAACTGAGCAGGCCCAGGCCGTCGAGCGAGAACAGGGTCTCGATCAGCAGCGAGCCAGTGAAGAAGGCGCCGATGAATGCCGCCGGAAAGCCGGTGATGATGGGAATGAGCGCATTGCGAAAGACGTGCTTCCAGAGCACGCGCCGCTCGTCCAGGCCCTTGGCGCGGGCGGTCAGCACGTACTGCTTGCGGATTTCCTCCAGGAACGAATTCTTGGTCAGCATGGTGGTGACGGCGAAGCTTCCCAACACCATGGCCGTGACCGGCAGCGTGATGTGCCAGAGGTAGTCGACGATTCGGGCGCCCCAACTCAGCTCCTCCCAGTTCGACGAGGTCAGTCCGCGCAACGGAAACCACTGCAGCTGGCCGCCGAAGATCACCAGCAGCGCTACCCCCAGCACGAAGCCCGGAATGGCGTAGCCGACCAGCACCAGCAGTGTCGTCAGGAAATCGAAGCGGCTGCCGGCCCGCACCGCCTTGGCCACCCCGAGCGGCACGGCCACAGATAGCTGATGAAGAAAGTCCACAGGCCCAGGCTGATGGAAACCGGCAGCTTCTCCTTGATCAACGACCAGACGTCCTTGTTGTGAAAGAAGCTGCGGCCGAGGTCGAAGCGGGCGAACTGGCCCAGCATCTTCCAGAACCGCTCATGCGGCGGCTTGTCGAAGCCGTACAGGGCCTTGATCTCGGCGATCTTCTTGGGATCCACGCCCAGGCCACCGCGGTAGGCGCCGGTGTCGCCGCCGCTGGCGCCGGTGCCGCGCCGAGCCTCGGCGATGTACTGCTCCACCGGCCCGCCGGGGACGAACTGGGTCACGATGAAGGTCAGGACCAGCACGCCGAACAGCG
>JAJAZH010000336.1 GCA_026785815.1 Ramlibacter sp.
CTGCCGGCCAAGATCTACGCCGGCGAGGGCTGCGCCCAGGTGCTGTTCTTCGAGAGCGACGAGGTCTGCGAGACCAGCTACAAGGACCGGGGTGGCAAGTACCAGGGGCAAAGAGGGGTGACGCTGCCGAAGGCGTGAGGGCATGGCGTGGCGGATTGAAAACCCGCCTTTGGTGTTGCCACGGTAATACCGCAGGGAGGCCCGTGATGCCCACGATCTCAGTCAAGCTGTCCGACGCCACCAAGGCTCGCATCGACAAATTCGCCGCGAGCAAGGCCACGACTTCTCACGCCTTGATGGTGGGCGCCATCGAGGCCGCGCTCGACAGCCAGGAAAGGCACAGTGCGTTCGTCGCACAGGCTCTGAGCTCGCGCGACCAGATGATCGAAAGCGGCAAGGCATTCGATGGAGATGAAGTCATCACTTGGCTGCGCTCTCGCGGTCGCGGTGAGAAACCGGCCAAGCCGCGCTTGAAGTCACATAAGACCCTGCTCAAACCCGCCAAGTGACGCGGCTGGTCGTCAGTGCGAGAGCGCTCGAGGACCTCGAGCGGCTTAGTGAATTCCAGGAGCAGCGACTTCCGCTCGAGGCCGCGAACCGCGGAACTACGACGCAGGCTGAGCCATTGCGTTCGGTCCACACGAACCGGCGCAGGCGATGTACGCTTGTCGGCTCTCAACTGGAGTGCATATGAACGTCCTCATGGTCCTGACCTCGCATGACCAACTCGGGAACACCGGCAAGAAAACCGGCTTCTGGCTGGAAGAATTCGCCGCCCCTTACTACGTCCTGAAGGAAGCCGGCGCGACCATCCCGCTGGCCTCGCCGCGCGGCGGCCAGCCGCCGCTCGACCCCAAGAGCGATGCGGACGATTCGCAGACCGATGCGACCCGCCGCTTCAAGAAGGACCCTGCGGCGCAGGCGGAACTGGCCAGCACCAGGAAGCTGGCCGACGTCTCGGCCGCCGATTTCGACGCGGTGTTCTACCCCGGCGGCCACGGCCCGCTGTGGGACCTGGCCAACGACAAGTCGTCGGTCGCACTGATCGAGGCGATGCAGGCGGCCGGCAAGCCGGTGGCAGCAGTCTGCCATGCGCCGGCGGTGCTGCGTGACGTCAAGGGGCCGGACGGCAAGCCGCTGGTGGCGGGCAAGAAGGTGACCGGCTTCACCAACACCGAGGAAGCAGCGGCCGGCCTGACGACGGTGGTGCCGTTCCTGGTCGAGGACATGCTCAAAGGCAAGGGCGGCCAGTACTCGAAGGGCGGCGACTGGCAGTCGTACGTGCTGACCGACGGCCTCCTGGTCACCGGCCAGAACCCGGCCTCGTCGGAAGCCGCGGCCAGGGCCCTGCTCAAGCTGCTCCCGGCCTGACGGCACAGCGCGCCGCCGCCAGGTCCCAGCCGGCCCAGCCGCAACTCTTGAACAGCACCGGCCCCCGCGGCCGGTCGGCCCCGCCCAGCACCACAGAGCGCAGGTCGGCGAAGCGGGCCGGGTCCAGTCCCGCCTGCAGCAGGTCGCCGGCCTCGTGCTGCGCGTCCGGCGTGTCGACGATCACCGTGCCCTGATCGGCGCAGTGGCGGCACAGCGCGGGGTCGAGTTCCACCATCGCCGGCGTGAAGGCGCCGACGGCGGCGATGAACGCATCGTCACGCGGCCGACCGCGCAGTACCACGCCATTGGCGGGGGTGCAGGTGACCACCAGCGGACAGTGGCGTAGCTCGCCATCGACATCGGTGACGACCGACGCCACCATGCCCAGGGTCCGCGCGTGCCTGGCCAGGGATTGCGCGCTGGCCGCGCTGCGGGACGCGATCCGGACTTCCTTGAGGCCCAGGCCGTGCCCGAACGCCTCCAGGTGCGCCAGGCCCTGGGCGCCAGCGCCGACGACCAGCAGCGGCCCGCCGGTGTTCGGCGCCAGCCGCTGCGCCGCCAGCAGCGACACGGCGGCGGTGCGGCGGGCGGTCACGGTGGGACCGTCCAGCAACAGTCGGCGGGCGCCGGTCGCGATGTCGAAGATCACGACGTCGCCCTGGATCGTTGGCCGCCCGCTGCCCACGTTGGCCGGTGTGAAGGTGATCAGCTTGCTGATCGCCAGTCGCGCGTCGTAAGCCGGCATCACGAACAGGCTGCCACCGCCAGGAAGGGGCTGCACCAGCCGGGCCGGCACATGCACCGCGGGGTCGGCCAGCAGCCGGGCGATTTCTGCCGCCAGACCGGCGTACGGCAGCAAAGCAGCGGTTTCCGTGGCGTCGGGCAGTTCGGTCATGAATCGTCGGGTCGGCGCAGTGTGCTGGGCAGTCGCGATTCTGTCCTACGCGACGACGGCGTCTCAGCTCTAGCTTGGCGAGGGAGCCAAACATAGCATCCAGACGTTGACCAAGGAGCTCCGCCATGCTGTCCCGTACCTTCAACCAGATTGCACAGTCCCCGTGGGCCAAGCTGATTTGGGCGGGCATCGCGCTGCTGGCCTTGATTCAGGTGGTGGCGTTCTATCGCCTCTGCATCAGCCAGGTCGAGCGGGCGCAGGCGCGGGAAACGGTTGCCGTCGACCAGCGCAATGCATTGAACGACTGCCTGGACTTCCAGCGCAAGTCGACCATCTCCAGCTGCAACCGCCGCGCCACTGCGCAGACCGTTTCGGATACTAACTCTCTGTCCGCTCGCGACATGCCGCGCACGCGGTCGTCGAACCAGACCGTCTTCAGCGGCGCAGTCCCGGTCGGCTACGTCTTCCACTGAACAAGCGCTTGCTGCAAGCGCTTCTGGCTTGCCAGCGCGGTCGGAGAACACGGGGTGCAATGCACCCCGTTTGTTTTGGCTCGCGCGTCGCAATTTAGGTCCGTGTTCCGGTTTCCCGCATCGATGCTGGGCATGTGTCCGACAGTATCAAAGCCTCGTCACCGACTGGCAGGCTTGCCGTACGTATCCAAGATGGAATCACACCAGACAGGGAGATCGCCATGTACCACGCTGAACAGGTCACCGCGCTGCGCAACGAAACTTCACTCGATGCATCGGACGATGTCGAGGACACAGGGGTGGGCTCGCGTTACTGCCCGACGGATCTGCTGGGTACCTTCACCCTGCTGATGGCTGGCCACGGCCGCTGCGTCAGCGCCGACATGATGCTCGGCGACCGCGAATACGCGATGTGGCAACTGGCC
>JAJAZH010000337.1 GCA_026785815.1 Ramlibacter sp.
GAGCCGCCGCCGCCGCAACCAGCCAGCACCAGGGCCATCAAGGCCGGGAGCACGGCGGCCGGGGCGCCTCGAGTCAGGCGTTGCCCGATTGCGTCCGATCGAACCGCGCCGGCTGCTCCCTTTTCCGCGTACAACATTGCGTTTTCCCTGATGAGCTGAGGTGTGGCGCCCAGTATATGGGCGGGGTCGGAACGCCGCGCTTGCGGCAGCGTCCAGTGTGGTGCGCCCCCAGACGGGTCGGCTACTGCAGGAAGCCGATGTTGCGGGCCTCGCGCACTTCCGGCTTGATGCGGTGCTCGGCCTCGAGCTGGTCCAGGAACTCAGCGGCGCCAAATTCGGCTTCGAGGATCTCGACCTGCCGTTTCACCGCGGCGAAATCGCCGGGACACAGCTGCTCCAGCCGCGCCAGCCGGGCCCGGACCTCGGGGGTCAGAAGGCTGGCGTCTCCGGCCAGTGCCTCGGTCACGAACATCTTTTCCCGCTGCTCGCCGGTCAGAGGCAGGAACCTGATCTTGAAGGTGAAGCGGCGCAGCGCGGCCTGGTCGATCCGGTCCAGCAGGTTTGTGGTGCAGACAAAGATGCCGGCGAAGCGCTCCATGCCCTGCAGCATTTCGTTCACTTCGGTCACTTCGTAGGTGCGCTGGGCGCCGCGCCGGTCCTGCAGGAAGCTGTCGGCCTCGTCCAGCAGCAGCACAGCCTTCTCGGCCTCGGCTTCGCGGAACATCGCTGCCATGTTCTGCTCGGTCTCGCCGACAAACTTGCTCATCAGATCGCTGGCCTGCTTGACCAGCAGCGGCCGGTCCAGGCTGCTGGCGATGTGTTCTGCCAGCGCCGTCTTGCCGGTGCCCGGTGCGCCGTAAAAACACAGCGTGCCATGGCCCCGCGCCTTGAGCGCCTGGACGATGCGGGGCAACTCGAAGCGGCTTTCGACGTTCAGCATCTCCAGGTCATAGGTGGTGACACTGCGGCGGGCGCGGCCGTCGTGCGGCTGGTTGCCCAGGGCCTGATCGGCGTTCTTCAACTGGCGCTCAATCAGGCTTTCCAGCGTCGACTTGTCCGAAATGGCGAGCCCCGCGAAACGGACCGCGGTGCGGATCTGCGCCGGCGTCAGGCCCTTGCGCCCGGTCAGCGTGGCGATGAAGGCGTCGGACACCGGCGCCCCCTCCAGCGTCTTGCGCACCAGGCCTTCGCGGGCACCGGGCGGCGGCGACTTGAGCTCAAGGTGGTAGGCAAAACGGCGGCGGAAAGCCGGGTCGATCTGCTCGATCCGGTTGGTGACCCAGATCGTCGGCACCGCGTTCGACTCCAGGATCTGGTTGACCCAGGCCTTGCCGCTCACGCTGCTGCTGGCCGGCGCGACCACCTGTTCGGCGCGCGCCATCAACTGGGCCGCCTCGCTCGAGATCGGCGGGAACACGTCCTCGACCTCGTCGAACAGCAGCGCCGCCTGGGCGCTGCCTTTGAGGAAGACCTGGGCGATCTGCAGCGAGCGATAGCGGTCCCGGCCGCTGAGCGAATTGCCGTCGCGGTCCGCGTATTCCACCTCGAACAGCTCCAGCCCGCAGGCCTGCGCCACGACCTTGGCCAGCTCGGTCTTGCCGGTGCCGGGCGGTCCGTACAAGAGCACGTTGACGCCGGGCTCCTTGCGGGCGACGGCATTGCTCAGCAGGGAGCACAGCACCTGCGCGTCTTCCTCGACAAAGTTGAAATCGCTCAGCGCCAGCCCGCTCTTGGCCGACGGCCGGGTGAAGACCGCCATCAGCTCGTTCTGGTCGCGGTACTCGCGCATCAACACCGGCGGCAGTTTTTCGCTGACCTTCATCAGGTCCGCCAGGTCGGTGATGTTGTGTTCGGAAATCAGGTTCTCCACCAGCCCGATGCGCTCCAGCCGCGAGCCGGCGCGCAGCGCTTCGCCCACCTCGGTGGCGTTGACGCCAGCGATTTCCGCGATGGCGGCATAAGCCTCCGGCGCGTTGTTCACCTTGAATTCCACCAGGATGCTGCGCAGGTCGCGCTGGTAGCGCGCCAGGGTTCCGTAGAGCAGCAACGCGCGTTCGGCCTTGTTCAGCTGCAGCAGGCCGCTGAGCGCGTCGATGTTCTTTTCGACCAGCGTGGAATGCTTCTTGAGCGCATGGGTGAGCCATTCGCCGGTGACGGCCAGCACCGACAACAGGTCCTTGGGCTGGTCCTTCGCATACTCATCGAGATAGAAGAACAGCGTGCCTTCCTCGTACGGCCCGCGCCAGACGCCGTGCCGGTCCAGGAATTCGCGCGGGGCCAGCTGCTCGTGGCCGCGCCAGAACTCGTTGTCCTTGCAGCGTCGCGCCAGGAATTCGCGCAGCCGGGCCAGCGCAGTTGCCGGCCATACGAGGTGCCGGCCGGCCAGCGAGAGCAGGCCGTTGAGGTCGCGCCGCACGTTGAACTTGCCACCCTGCTTGGCCGCCAGGGTCAGCACGAAATGCGAACACATGAGGTCCAGCACCGGCGCGTCTTTCAACCCCGGGGAGGGAAGTACCTGCAGATCGACCGAACGCTTGACCATGGAGCCTCCGCCCAAGGAAGATGGGCCTGCTGACCATAACGCGCCCTGATGCTACATGGAAGACGCGGGGTCTGGGGGCTGCGACTCTTTGCGCCGGCTTTACCGCGCACAATGCCCGCAATGATCGAGCTCGCCGACATCCGCATGGCCGCGAAGAGATTGCTGGGCCAGGTCCTGCTCACGCCCTGCGTCGAGTCCCGCACGCTGTCCCGGTTGCTCGGCGCGCAGATCTTCCTGAAGTTCGAGAACCTGCAGTTCACCGCTTCGTTCAAGGAGCGCGGCGCCTGCAACAAACTGGTCCAGCTGTCGGCGGCCGAACGCGAACGCGGCGTTATCGCCATGAGCGCTGGCAACCACGCCCAGGGCGTGGCCTATCACGCCCAGCGGCTCGGAATGCGCGCCGTGATCGTCATGCCGCGTTTCACTCCCAGCGTGAAGGTGGAAGCCACCCGCAGCTTCGGCGCCGAGATCGTGCTGCATGGCGACACGCTGGACGAGGCCCGCAGCCACGCCCTGTCGCTGTCCGGGGAGCAGCAGCTCACCTTTGTCCATCCCTACGACGACGCCGCCGTGGTCACCGGCCAGGGCACGGTCGGGCTCGAGATGCTGGAGGCGGTGCCGGAACTCGACACGCTGGTGGTGGCGGTGGGCGGCGGCGGCCTGATCGCCGGTATCGCGACCGCCGCCAAGGCGCTCAAGCCCGGGATCGAAGTGATCGGCGTGCAGACGCTGCGCTTTCCCAACATGTTCAACGCGGTCAAGCACGAACACCTGCCGCAGGGCGCGAGCACGATCGCCGAAGGCATCGCCGTCGGCACCCCCGGCGTGATCTCCCAGGAGGTGATCGAGCGGCTGGTGGACGACATCGTGCTGGTCGACGAAGGCGACATCGAGCAGGCGGTCGTGATGCTGCTGGAGGTCGAGAAGACGCTGGTCGAGGGCGCCGGCGCGGCCGGCCTGGCCGCCTTGCTGAAAGACCCGGCGCGCTACCGGGGCCGCAAGATCGGTCTGGTGCTGGGCGGCGGCAACATCGACCCGCTGCTGCTGGCGGCGATCATCGAACGCGGCATGGTGCGGGCCGGCCGGCTGGCGCGGATCAAGGTCAGCGCCCGCGACGTGCCCGGCTCACTGGCGAAGATCACCGCGACCGTCGCCGATGCTGGCGGCAACATCGCCGAGGTCCACCACCAGCGCGCCTTCACCACCCTGGCGGCGCAGAACGTCGAGATCGAACTCGTGTTGCAGACCCGCGGCCGCGAGCACATCGTCGCGGTGCTGGACGCGCTGCACGAAGCGGGATTCTCGGCCGAGGAACAGAAATGAAGGCCGCGCGCTGTTGTGAGCCGCGGTAAGCCGCGACCCGGTCGGCGCGCGGGCGGTGGGTAAACTTGGCGCTCCACTCGCCTGCGCCAGGAAAAGAAATGTCCAACCCCACTGCCCGCCCCGAACCCGGTGACGATCACGGCCCTGCGCACGGCCCTGCGCACGGCCGAGACAGTCACGCCCAAGCGGATGCCCACGGCGAGGCCGTCGACACCGCGCCCCCCGATGCGGTCGACGCCGTCGTCCACTCGATGCCGATCGTGTTGCCAGTGGTCGGCGGCGTGCTGATGTTCCTGCTGGCCTTCATCGCCATCTACATGGCCTGAGTCGCTGGCGGGCCGCCGCCTCGCCGCATCCTGTGCCTGCCCGCTGAAGGTTCCCGGCAAGTGCCTTCCGTCAATTCCTGACCTTGACAAGCTCCCGCATAAGGTTATGCAAGTTTTGCATTGTTTTCGGACCGGGGCCATGACCAAGAGACGCCGCGCATTCATAAAATTGACATCCCAGCCGACCTGCGGACTGTGAAGCACCCTTCGCGACCTGCCCTGTTGCCCACCCCGCGATACCGCCCGCCGACTGAGATGCCAAGCCGTTTTTTCAAAGGCTGCTCTCAGGCCTAGCCCGTGGAGCTGCTTCGAAAAAACAGTTTTTCCATACCAGGAGCTTTGTCATGAACTCACCCGTGATGCAGGGGCTGAACCTCAACACCCCCGCCTACGTCAGGAACGCCCGGCTGATTGCCTGGGTCGCCGACATGGTGGCGCTGTGCAAGCCCGACGGCCTGCACTGGTGCGACGGCAGCGATGAAGAGTACGACCGGCTGGCGCAAAAGCTGGTCGACGGCGGCACCTTCACGAAGCTCGACCCGGTCAAGCGGCCGAACTCCTATCTGGCGCTGTCCGACCCCAGCGACGTGGCCCGGGTCGAGGACCGCACCTTCATCTGCTCACGCAACAAGCAAGACGCCGGCCCGACCAACAACTGGACCGACCCGGCCGAGATGCGCGCCACGCTCCAGCCCTTGTTCGACGGCTGCATGCGCGGCCGCACCATGTACGTGGTGCCGTTTTCGATGGGACCGCTGGGCTCGCCGATCGCGCACATCGGAATCGAGCTGTCCGACAGCCCTTATGTGGCGGTGAACATGAAGATCATGACCCGCATGGGCAAGGCCGTGTACGACGTGCTCGGGCTCAACGGCGAGTTCGTTCCCTGCATCCACACTGTCGGCGCGCCGCTCGAGGCCGGACAGAAAGACGTCTCTTGGCCCTGCAACAAGACCAAGTACATCGTCCATTACCCCGAGACGCGTGAGATCTGGTCGTACGGTTCCGGTTACGGCGGCAACGCGCTGCTGGGAAAGAAGTGCTTCGCCCTGCGGATCGCCTCCGGCATGGGCCGCGCGGCGGCAGGCGGCCCGGCTGGGAGCCCGGGCTGGCTGGCCGAGCACATGTTGATCCTTGGCGTCACCACGCCCGAGGGCAGGAAGTACCACGTCGCGGCGGCTTTCCCATCGGCCTGCGGCAAGACCAACTTCGCCATGCTGATCCCGCCCAAGGGTTTCGACGGCTGGAAGGTCACGACCATCGGCGACGACATCGCCTGGATCAAACCGGGAGCAGACGGCAAGCTGTACGCGATCAATCCTGAAGCCGGCTATTTCGGCGTCGCGCCCGGCACTAACACGCTGACCAACCCGAACTGCATGGCCAGCCTGGACCGGAACGTGATCTTCACCAACGTGGCGCTGACCGACGACGGAGACGTCTGGTGGGAGGGCATGGGCCCGGCACCGGCCCGTGCAACCGACTGGCAGGGCAAGCCATGGTCGCCGCAGATCGCCAGCGAGACCGGCGCCAAGGCGGCACACCCGAATGCCCGCTTTACCGTGGCGGCGATCAACAATCCAGCGCTTGATGAAGCCTGGGACGACCCCAAGGGCGTTGCGATCGACGCCTTCATCTTCGGCGGCCGCCGCTCCACCACGGTGCCATTGGTCACCGAAGCCCGCAACTGGGTCGAGGGCGTCTACATGGCCGCCACCATGGGCTCGGAAACCACTGCCGCCATCGTCGGCCAGGTCGGCGTAGTGCGGCGTGACCCGTTCGCCATGCTGCCCTTTACCGGCTACAACATGTCGGATTACTTCCAGCACTGGCTGGACCTCGGCCAGAAACTCGCCGCCTCAGGCGCAACGCTGCCGAAGATCTACACCACCAACTGGTTCCGCAAGGGGGAGGACGGCAAGTTCGTCTGGCCGGGCTACGGCGAGAACATGCGCGTGCTCAAGTGGATGATCGACCGCATCGAGGGCAAGGTGCAAGGCCAGGAACATGTGTTCGGCCTGAGCCCTGGCTATACGGAAGTGAACTGGACCGGCCTGGACTTTTCGCCGGAACAGTTCAAGACCGTCACCAGCATCGACACGGCGGCTTGGCAGAAGGAGCTGGAACTGCATGCAGAACTGTTCCAGCAACTGGCCTACCACCTGCCGAGCGAACTGGGCGAAACCAAGGCCCGGATCGAGAAACGGCTGGCCGCCTGAGCGCCGGCATTCTCTGGCTGACGCTCCAAGAGTCCCCGCGCCGCCAGACGTGGCGCGGTCTCCGAGCTCATCGGTAGCCGATGCGGCCGGCCGGCGGCTGCGATTGCCGGAAACCGAAGCCCCAATGGATGCCGCCCAGAAACGAGACCACGGTGGCCGCGTCCGCACGGAGCGCGGCGCCGGCATGGGCCTGCGACGCGGCGCAAGCGATCAGGACGGCCGCCGCGCTGGCGACGAAGGGCAGCAAGGCGAGGTGGCCCAGCCGGGAGGAAGCGGAAGGGCGCAGGGGATCGGCCATGGTCGAAGCGCCTAGACCGCGAGCCCCTTGTCGACGATCACCCTCGCGAGCGCCTGCTCGAACATGGTCCTTGCAACGCTGCTGATGTCGTGGAGGTGCCGATGCAGCGCGGCATCGGTCGGGCCTGCCGAGACACACTCGGCGCTGTAGCGCTCGAAGCCCACCAGCAGCGTCACGATCTCGGCCAGATGCCTCGGGCATTCGCAAGCCACGCGCGACGGAATCTCCGCCAGGGAGGCCAGCTCCGTGTCGCTGTAGAGCCTCGGGCTGCTGCGGCCGCGTTTCGCTTCCGGTTCTCGTTGCGGCACCTGCTTCGATGCGGCGATCAGCCGCGCCAGCTCCGCTCCCGTGACCGGTTCGCGACACACCGTCACGCCAGCCGCGCGCAGTGCGTCGGCAGCTGCCTCGGCACCGAACGAATAGACCACGAGAACGGTCGGGGCCGGCAAGCCCACGCGAAGTGCCAGCACGCGCTCGGTCACGGAAAGGTGCAGAGAAGCCACGTGGACGACCAGCACATCGACGGCACCACAGGCGGCGATATCGCTTTCCGCGTGCGCCAAGTCGTCGAATACCCGGGCCACCGGCGGTCGCAGCCGTCCGTCGAGCTTTATGGCCAGGGCGTGGCCGACGACCAGAATCCGCTGCTCCCCCGCCGACGACACCATGTTCCCCTCGGACAACGCCACGAGTTCGTCGAGCGGGAGACCTGCAACGGTGCCGATCGCATGGCCTTCGAGCGTCAGCCGCCGGATCAGCCGCAGGCGATGAACATCCGCCATGGAATACGTCCGCTGGCCCGACGGCGACCTGGGCGGCGACACCACGCCGTAGCGGTGCTCCCAGATGCGAAGTGTCGAAGGGCTGAGACCGGCGAGGCGCGCCGCTGTCCCGCTGCGCAGCGCGGCCTTCGCATTCGGCTCGCCGGTGTCGAGGTCCGGGTTCTTGGTTGAGGTATGGGGTTCCATTGCATGCTGATTCGATATTGAAACGCTATTCTGGCATCAAAGGGCTTATTTACCGACTCAGATACGTTTCATTTAGGCGGGAAGGGGCTAGGATCGCGACGTGATGCAGACAAAACCTTGGCTTCCGACCCCAGCCGCGCCGATGGCGACCAACCATCCGGCTGCGGTTCGCGTCGCCGTGATTGGGGCAGGGTTGGCCGGCGCTTCGTGCGCCTTCGGTCTTCGTCAGGCCGAAGCGCACGTGACCTGCTTCGAAAGATCAGGCCAGGTCGGGGGTCGCATGGCGACGCGGCATGCGCACTGGACCGACACCGCGGGGGCCGCGCGGTCCTTCGCCTTCGATCACGGAGCGCAATTCTTCACGGCCGCGCGGCCCCGGTTTCGCGCCGTCATGGCGCGCGCGGTGGCGGCGGGTCATGCCGCACCCTGGCAGCCACTGGTGCACTCGTCGCGATGGATCGAAAGCGAACGAGGCTTCGTTCCAACCCCGGTCATGTCGGCGTTGTGCGGCCACCTGCTGGCCGGTGCCACGCTGCATCTGGAGCGCAGCGTTCGGCGCTTGCAGCGGGCGGCCGATGGCGCGTGGTACGTGGCCTGCGACGGCGCTCCGCTCGCCGGGCCATTCCGGCATGTCGTGCTGGCCATGCCGCCTGCCCAAGCCGCAGTGCTGCTCGCCGGCCACCATGACGCCTGGGCCGCCGCGCTCATGGCAAAGCGAATGGAACCGTGCTGGTCCTTGATGGCCGTCACCGACGACGTCGACTGGCGGTGGGATGCGGCCGAGCCCGACCGCGGCCCGCTCGCGTGGGTGGTGCGCAACGACCGCGTGCCCGGCCGCAGCGGATTGCCCGGCCTGGCCGCGTGGACCGCCCACGCGACGCCCGAGTGGAGTGCCCAACGAATGGAAGCCGACCGGCAGGCCGTGAGCGACGAGCTTCAGGCGGCCCTGCGCGCGCAGCTGCCGGGCGTGAGCAGCGGGGGCCAGCCCTGGCGGTGGCATCACGCCAGCGCGCACCGTTGGCGCCACGCCGGTCCGGCCCTCGATTGCGACGACATTTTCGACGCCGAGGACGCCTTGTGGGACGAGTCTCTCGGC
>JAJAZH010000338.1 GCA_026785815.1 Ramlibacter sp.
GGGCAACGCCGCGGTAGCCGCCGCGATCGAATTGCCGCTGCAACTGGGCGAGAACTTCGACGGCCCGAAGGCGTTGTTGCAAGCGCTGCAGGCGCAGGCCTGCGACCTGGTGATGCCCGACGTGGCGCGTATCGGCGGCGTCAGCGGCTGGATGCAGGCGGCCGGCGTGGCCGAGGCCCACGGCATCCCCATGAGCTCGCACCTGATGCCCGAGGTGAGCGCGCATCTGCTGGCCGCCACCCCGACGTGCCACTACCTTGAATACGTGGACTGGACCGACCCGATTGCCGCGCAGCCGGTGAAGATCGTGGATGGTTGCTGGCCGATGGACGAGCGTCCGGGCACCGGGCTCGAGTGGGATGCGGATGCGGTGGCGCGCTACCGAATTGCCTGAATCTGCGCGGCAGCGGGTGGCCCAGCCTAGCTCTTACTGTCGCTCTTGTTGTTGCCCATTTTTCCCTGCAACACCGCGACCAGGTGCTGCTTCGCTTCAGCCAGCTGCGCCTTGTCGGCGTCATGCACCTTGCGAAAGAAAGCGGCGCATTCCGGGGAACCGGCCTGCTCGGCATCCTTGATGTACTGGTCGTACGCCATCAAAGCCTGCGCCTTGTTCTGCATCAGGGTGATCCAGTCATAGGTGAGATTGCTCAGGGGATGCTTGTCGGGCGAGTGTTCCTGCATGGCGGTCTCCGGTCGTTAAAACGCTAGCCTATGTCCGGGGCCAGAGCGGGGGTGTAGGCCACCGCCGCGAACGTCTTTTTTTGCAGGTCGGACTGGCAAGCCCGATGACGCACTACCGCGCTACCGCACTACTGCGCTACCGCGATTCCTGCGGCAGCATCCAGGGCGGCGCGCCACCGGTCAGATCCGCGGCTTGTAACTCGATCGGTTGCCCATGCGGCGTGCGCCCGGCAGCGTGTTCCCACGCATGCTGGTAATGCGTCAGTTCGCCGGCAGTCGCAACGCCCTTGCCGGCGACGATGTCTTCCAGCGCGCCCAGCCAGTGCGTGTAATAGGTGTCGCCCAGGTCGGCGTCGCCATTGGCCCGCGCCTGCGCAATCCGGGCCGCCAACCCCGCCGCCCATTCGGGCCAGGTAAAGACGCCGCGCTCGTACAGCGCCAGCGTCATCGCGAAAGCCTGCGCCTCCCACGGGGCGTTGAACACCGGTCCGTCGTGGTCGCGCGGCACGTCTGCCAGCTCCGGCGGCAACCCCGATGTCATGCCGGCTCCAGGTAGGGCTGCCACGCGTCCACTGACACCTGCAGGCCGGGCGAGGCTCCCGCGCCCCACAGCTCGTCGCCGGTGAAGACCACGGTGTACAGGTGCTCGGGCGCTTCGCCGAGGCCTTGCGCATGCGGATCGGCGAAGACGTGGCATCCATGCAGCCGCGCGATCACACCGAACTTGCCGCGCGCATAGCCCGGCAACCGCGTGTGGTGCGACGCCGGCCTGGCCTGCGCGCGAACCCGTTGTCCAACCGCGAATCGCGGCGGCGCCGCTTGCGACCGCAACGTGGGCGAGCCCAGGGCCAGCGCGGCGGGCACCTCCCCAGCCGCAAGCACTCGCGCGACCGGCACCGGCGGATAGAGCATCTGTCCGGCTTCGATTTCCTGCGGCAGTACTTGTCCCCGTTCGGCCATCAGCTTCTCGATCCCAGCCAGCCAGATCTGGTAATAGCTCAGGTTCAGGTAGGTGGGCAGAGTCTCGCGCGCGGCGCGGCTCATGTCGATGTTCCAGCTGCGGGTCGCGCCCATGGCCAGCGTCATGGCCAGCACCTGCGGCTCCCAGCTCGCGTGAAAGAGTTCGCCCTCCGGCTCCGGCACGACCGCGCCGAAGCCGGTCTGCCCGCCGAGATCGGCGCGCGTGCTGTACGTCATGGCACGGTGGCAGCGGACTTCGGCAGGCCGGCGCCGATCATGCTGTCGCGGGTGACGAGGGCGGACAACTGCTCCACATCCAGATGATCGGTGTCGGCAGGCCGTTGCGGCACCACCAGGTAGCGCACTTCCGCGGTCGAGTCCCAGACCCTGATCTCCTGCCCCGCCGGCAGGCTGACGCCGAAGTCCGCCAGCACGCCACGCGGATCCCGCACCACCCGGGAGCGGTAAGGCGCGCTCTTGTACCAGACCGGCGGCAGGCCGAGCACCGGCCACGGGTAGCAACTGCACAGCGTGCACACCACCATGTTATGGACCTGCCCGGTGTTGGGCACCGCCACCATGTGCTCGCCCTGGCGGCCGGTGTAACCCATCGATGCGATCGCTGCGGACGCATCGCGCAACAGCCAGTCGAAGAACGCCGGCTCGGCCCAGGCCCGGGCGATCACCCGCGCGCCGTTGCGCGGGCCGATCCGGGTCTGGTAGGTGTCGATCAGGACGTCCAGCGCGGCCGGATCGATGTAGCCCTTCTGCGTGAGCACGGTCTGCAGCGCCCGCACCCGCAAGTCGGTGGCGTCGAGCTCGCTGCGATCGTGATCGTGATCGTGATCGTGATCGTGATCGTGGGAATGACCGGGCATGCCGCAATAATAGCGCCGCGACTCGCCTGCCGACTCGCGTTTCCCTGCGAGCCCGCGCCTGCCGCCGCCGTCGCGCCCCAGCGACACGCTTCATATTGAGCCCGCCGAACCGGGCTCATCCGGCATCCCCGATGGGACAATCCCGCCGTGGACAAACAAAACGATTCGCTCGATTCCCTGTTTGGGGAGGGCAGCGAAGAAGAGCCTGCCGCGCTGGCGGCGGCGATGGCGCCGCCGGCAGCGGCCGGTCACTTCGACGAGTTGCGCGGCGGCGTGTCGGCCCCGGGCCAGGCGCCGGCCCGTGCCAGGTCGATGGAGGTGGCGCGCCATGCGCTGCCAACGCCGGTGTGGTCCCGCTTTTTCGAGAACCTGGGTCGCGAAGGCTTCCTGGACCTGAACCACCGCACCGCCAACCTCGAGCGGCAGGTACGCGACAACGGCGTCACCTACAACGTCTACGCCGAGGCCGACGGTCCGCAGCGGCCCTGGTCGCTCGACCTGTTCCCGTTGATCATCACGCCGCAAAGCTGGCAGCAGATCGAGACCGGCGTGCTGCAGCGGGTCAAGTTGCTGGACAGCGTGATGGCCGACGTGTACGGCCCGCAGACACTGCTGGCGCGCAACCTGATCCCGCCGGCGCTGGTGCACGGCCATCCCGGTTACCTGCGGCCGATGCACGGCGTGCGGCCCGCCGCCGAGACCCACCTGCACATCGCGGCGTTCGACCTGGCCCGTGGTCCCGACGGCCACTGGTGGGTGGTTTCGCAGCGCACGCAGGCGCCGTCGGGCCTGGGTTACCTGCTGGAGAACCGGCTGATCACGTCACGGCTGTTCCCCGAGGCGTTTCGGGAACTGCGGGTGCAGCGCCTGGCCGCCAGCTACCGGGCGCTGATGGACGGCATCAAGGGCATGTGCCCGACGCAGGACGAGCCGCGCATCGTGCTGCTCACGCCGGGCCCGTACAACGAGACCTATTTCGAGCATGCCTACCTGGCCCGCTACCTGGGACTGACGCTGGTCGAGGGCAGCGACCTGACGGTGCGTGACCAGCGCCTGTACCTGAAGACGCTCAAGGGACTGGAGCCGGTGCACGGGTTGCTCAAGCGGCTGGACGACGAGTTCCTCGATCCGCTGGAGCTGCGCAGCGATTCGCGCCTGGGCGTGCCCGGCCTGCTGCAAGCGATCCGCGCCGGCAACGTGCTGGTGGCGAACGCGCCGGGCTCGGCCTTCCTCGAATCGACAGCGCTGCTCGGCTTCCTGCCCAAGCTGTCGCGCCACCTGCTGGGCGAAGAGCTGCGGCTGCCATCGCTGGCCACCTGGTGGTGCGGCGAACGCGCCGCCACCGAATCGGTGCTGCCGCAACTGCCGGATTGCGTGATCAAGCCGACCTACGCCAGTCGGGGCTCGGGCGCGGTGCTGGGCAAATCGCTCTCGCGCAGGGAGCTCGACGAGTGGGCCGGCAAGATCGGCCGCCAGGGCGACGACTACACCGTGCAGGCCTACCTGCCGCTGGCGCAGATGCCGACCTGGAGCCGCCGCAGTGCTGCGTCGACCGGCTCGGGGCAGGCCGCCCGCATCGTGCCGCGCTCCGCGATGCTGCGTGTATTCGCAGTCTCCGATGGTCCGCGCTCCTGGCGGGTGCTGCCCGGCGGCCTGACGCGCATCGCCAGCGCCGGGCTCGACATCGCATCGATGCAGCGCGGTGGCAGCAGCGCCGACACCTGGGTGATCACGCAGGGCGAGGTCGATGCCACCAGCCTGTTGCAGCACGCCCAGCCGGCGGCAACGACCTCGCACCGAAGCCGCCGCAGCACCACCAGCCGTGCCGCCGAGAACCTGTACTGGCTGGGCCGTTATACCGAACGCACCGAGAACACGACGCGGCTGGCGCGCCTCACCTTGCAGAGCCTCAACGGCGAAGACCAGGGCTCGCGGCCGCTGCTGGCCTGGCTGGGCGAGCTGGCCACTGCCCATGCGCTGGTCCTGCCGGCGGTCCCTCCGCCCGCGCAGGCCCGCCGCGTGTTCGAACGCTCGCTGATCTCGACCTTGTGCGACCCGAAACGCACCAGCGTCGGCTACAACCTGGCCGGCTTGCGCGGCGCCGCTTCGGCGGTGCGAGAGCGGCTGTCGCTGGAGCAATGGAACATGATCGTGCGCGCCGAGCGGCAATTCGGGCAGGAGTGCAAGCACTGCACCGAAGAGGCCGACTACTCGACGGTCGAAGCGCTGCGGGTGCTGGAAAATCTTTCCGGCTACACGGCCGCCATCACCGGCGCACAGACCGATCGCATGACGCGCGACGACGGCTGGCGCCTGCTCTCCAGCGGGCGCCACCTGGAGCGGCTCGGCTTCCTGGCTTCGGCGCTGGCGCAGTCGTTCGAAACCGGTGCGGCATTCGACGAAGGCGGATTCGAAGCGCTGATCTCGCTGTTCGACAGCACCATCACTTTCCATGCGCAGTACCAGCAGCGCCACGACATTCCGGCCCTGCTCGACTTGCTGGTGCTGGACCGCGACAATCCGCGCTCGCTCGGCTGGGTGGCGCAAACCCTGCGCGGCCGGCTGGCGAAGCTGGCCGGCAGCGCGCCCGGCAAGATGCCGCAGATCGCGTTGACGATTCCCGACCCCGAGCAATGGTCGCTGGAACACATCAGCGAGCGCGGCCAGGACGGGGGCTACGGCAACCTTTTCGAACTGCTCACCCTGTGCAGCGACGCCGCGCACAAGTTGTCCGACGACCTGGGCGCGCGCTACTTCACCCATTCCGGCGAAGCCCGGCAGAGCGTCGGGGCCTAAGGCCAATCGCCATGCTGCTGAGCGTCATTCACGAAACCACTTTCGACTATGTGCCGCCGGTCAAGACCGCGCAGCACATGACGCACCTGAAACCGCGCCACGACGAACGGCAGCAGGTGCTCAGCCACCAGCTGACCATCCAGCCGACGCCGACGCAGCTGATCGAGACCACCGACGTCTACGGCAACACGCGTGCCTTCTTCAGCCTGGCTGGCGCCCACAAAGACCTGAAGGTGGTGGCCGACAGTGTCGTGTCGACCCAGGTCCCGGCCGAGCCGCTGGAGAGCCCTGCGTGGGAAGCGGTGCGCGAGCGAATGCGCTACCACCGCGGCGCCGCCTGGGACCCGGCCACCGAGTTCGTTTTCGCCTCGCCCTATGTGCCGCGACACGAGCACTTCCTGGCCTACTCCCGGCCCTGCTTCACGCCCGGCCGGCCGCTGTGGGAAGCCGCGCACGACCTGATGACGCGGATTCACGAGGACTTCGCATACGAGACCGAGGCGACCGACGTCAGCACGCCGGCGCTGGAGGCGCTGGCGTTGCGCAAGGGCGTGTGCCAGGACTTCGCGCACATCATGCTGGGCTGCCTGCGCAGCCTCGGCCTGCCGGCGCGCTACGTCAGCGGCTACCTGCTGACCCAACCGCCGCCCGGCCGGCTGCGGCTGATCGGCAGCGACGCCTCGCATGCCTGGGTCTCGGTCTATCTGCCCGGTGAAGAAGCGGGCGCCGGCGTCTGGGCCGACCTCGACCCGACCAACGACCGGATGCCCGGCGACGACTACGTGCGGCTGGCCACCGGCCGCGACTATTCCGACGTGTCGCCGATCCGCGGCGTGATCCACGGCGGCGCCAACCACACGCTGCGGGTGGCTGTCACCGTCGCGCCGGTCTCCTACAATTCGCCTCCCACCCACAGCAGGAGGCTCCCATGAGCGTTTACGACAAATTGCAGGACCTGGGCATCACCCTGCCCCCGGTGGCGACACCGGCGGCCGCCTATGTCCCGTTCGTGCGCACCGGCAACCTGGTCTTCCTCTCGGGCCACATCGCCAAGAAAGACGGCAAGGCCTGGGTCGGCCAGCTCGGAAAGAACATGAGCACCGATGAGGGCAAGCATGCCGCGCGCGCGATCGCCATCGACCTGATGGGCACGCTGCATGCCGCAGTCGGCGACCTCAACAAGATCAAGCGGATCGTGAAAGTCATGAGCCTGGTCAATTCGACCGGCGACTACACCGAGCAGCACCTGGTCACCAACGGCGCCAGCGAGTTGTTGGGCAACGTATTCGGCGAAGCCGGCCAGCACGCCCGCAGTGCATTCGGCGTGGCGCAGATTCCGCAGGGCGCGTGTGTCGAGATCGAGCTGATCGCCGAAGTGAAGTAGGCCGGGTGCCGCAAGCTGCGGTGCTGCCGGACCCGGTCCGGAAGCGGCGTCTTTACCGCGCAGCGAGCGCCGCGCCGCCAGCCCCGCGCAACGCTGCATACGGATTGATGGGCGCGCCCTGCCACCATTTCTTGTCCGCGCCCAGCCGATAGACGCCGAAGTGCAAGTGCGGCGCGTCCGGCGCGGAATTGCCGCTGGTGCCGACATAGCCGATCAGATCGCCGCGCTTGAGCGCCATGCCCTCCTTGAGGCCGTCGGCATAACGATCGAGGTGGGCGTAGTAATAGGCCAGCTGGCCGGTGGGATCGAACTGGTAGGCGGTGATGCCGCCGGCCTTGCTGTAGAACAGCTTGACCAGCTTGCCGTCGTCGACCGCCACCACCCGGGTTCCACGCGCCGCCATGATGTCGATTGCTTCGTGACGGCGCGAACCGCGGCCCTGCTCGTAGTTGTCCCGCAGCGCCGCGGCCGCGATGCCTTCAACCGGGATGATCGGTTTGCGCGCTGCCAGCAGGCGCTCCCCCTCGGGATCCGACGGCGTGGCCGCGTCGGTTGATGGTGCCGGCGCAATGGTCGATGACTGCGTGGAAGGCTGCGAGGAGGGTTGCGAGGAGGGCTCCGGCGCAGGGGACGTTTTCTTCGCCGTCACGCCC